>CAZGNO010000051.1:0-26099 GCA_964527785.1 uncultured Chitinophagaceae bacterium | reverse complement strand
GTCGAAGACTCCTTCAGAATGACAGAAGGCAACTGTCTTATTTTTTATTTCATTGCATTATTTTGTAGGCGGCTCGGCGACTATCAGGAACTCAGTGTGACTTGAGCTCGTTTGTCATGCTGAGCGTAGTCGAAGCATCTAGTACTTGCCAATTTCCCAACCAAACAATTTACTGAATTTAATGGTTCGGTTATTTTAGTCCTATCACTTACTTATTAGTAGCTTGTTTAATTCTCAAGAATCACCTATACCGAGATTCTTCGGTCTAAGAAGCCCTCAGAATGACGCTGTTCGTTCGTTTTTGTTCGCCCTGTCGGCTTACTTAACAGCCCAATGCTTTCATATTTTGCTTTGCGACCTTATTCTCTTTGTCACGTTTCAAGACTTCTCTGTAGTATTTGCAAGCATTGTCCTTATCGGAGTTACCTTGTGCAGCAACTGCCATATAGAGGTATGCATTCACTGATTCAGGATTTACTTCCGACCATTGTTTCCCAATTTTGAGAAGGTTTGAATAGTCTTTTGCCTCAATGTAAATTCTGCACAATTCAGAAAGTACATTCTCCATATCACGTTTGCTTGTGGCTGGATTTAGTTTTCCAACTTCAGCAGCATCAAGAAGTGTTTTTTTGGCTGAATCTGCTTGTTTCAACGCTGTAAACGAGTTCGCCAGCATAATCCTGCCATAAAGATTGTTCGGATCTAATTGAATAAACTCTTTGAGTGCAGTGATAGCAGAATCAGGTTTATTATCTGAGTAGTAGCTCATCCCGATAAAGAGACGTGCTTTGACGGCGTTTAGCTTCGATGAACTGTCAGGGCAATCGGCAGCGATGAGTTTACGGAGCATTGCGATTGCATCACCGTACTGCTTGCGCTCTCGCAAAAGAAATCCGAACCTAAACATTAAGTTACATTTTTTATTGTCACCGTCTGTTACAATCTTGAAATTCTTAATTGCAGTAGTTGTGTCACCCGAAAGAATTGCAGCATATCCCCAACGCTCCATATCAACCGGGTCAAACTTAAATTTCGTTGGATTTGCATCGAAAGCTATTCTTGCAGTAGCATAATTAGCAGCAGACTCTTTATATTTTTTAAGTTCAAATTGACTTTGAGCCATCATCATGATTGCCTGGTCGTTGACTGTATCAATTTTAGTACGAACCAAATCAAGTTGCTTCACTGCCGAATCATATTGACCAATCTTGAACGACGACTGAGCAAGATACCACAATCCCATCCACCCTTCGGGACGCAATAGTGTATATTGGTAAAATGACTTCGCAGCTTCTCCATATTTATCGGCGAGGAAGAAAATCTTTCCTTGCTCGTAGAAAGCCGTAGCATTTTTAGGGTCTGCTTTCGTTACCGTGTTCCACTCTTTGAGCGAACGTCCGAACAGTTCATTCGAGAGGTCTTTGTCCGGTTCTGCATTTGCTAACTTATAATATGCTGTTGCCAGTTTTATCCGCGCATCAGTCAAACTTTCGTCGAGCTTAAGTGCCTCTTCATAATTCATACGGGCAAGCTCATATACCCTTTGCGCATAGTACAAATCGCCCAAAGCTACGAATCCGTCAGGTATCTTTTTATTAATGTCTTTGGCAACAATAATTGTCATTTCCGCTTGTTTGAGCGAATCTGCTTTTAGATATACATCCGCCAATGCCAGATGGTTGTAAGCATCCTTTTCATCTTTTTTGATTGCTTTTTTAACGATTTTTACTGCTTCAGTGAATTTACCGATACGTGCAAGCCCTTTACTTAATTTGCGAAGCACAAGGGGCTTATCGTCAATATCTTCCGCTCTGGTATAAAATTGAACAGCTGAATCTGCTTTTTCCATCTCAAGATAAATGTCCCCTGCCAGTAATAGTACATCCACGTTTTTAGGTGTATCTTTTACAGCCGGGAGTGCGTATGGATACGCATTAAGGTAATCGCGTTCGGCAACAAATTGTTTTGCTTTCTCAAAATTTGATTGTGCAAATCCGACGGTCGGAATAAATGTAATCGCAATAAAAGCAATTATCCATTTCATAAAAGTGTGTGTCCTTATTGTTTGTAGTATGTTTCTTTATGAATAAATATCAAGACAGTATAAATTCAAAGTAAAATTATCGGCATTCTGGGTTCATGAAAGCCACCAAGTCGTCTGCATAACAATGTAATGACAAAAAATAAAACAGTTGCCTTCTGTCATTCTGATGGCTTCTTAGACTGAAGAATCTCAGTTTAAATTGCCCGTGAGAATTAAGTATTTCATTATCATTTGAGTTAAGCTGTTGCAAATTTTGTGGATTATTTAACTCTCAAGAATCCACTAAACCGAGATTCTTCAGTCTAAGAAGCCCTGTAAATGACATCTCTTAAAATGGTAGTACAATTTAGTATCCTGTCATGATGAACTTGATTCAGCATCTCCGGTTGCACGTAGAAAACTGCACTACTCAACAACAACAACGGAGACCCTGAATCGAGTTCAGGGTGACAAGCGTAAGTATTTTATCCTATGTCATTGTCTTATTTTATAGGCGGCTTTGCGACTATTAGGAACTCAAAATGACAGACAATTTAAGAGATGTCATTTACAGTATTCTCAGAACGAAAATCTCTGCAAAACACTACAAAAACAGGACTTTAACAGCATACGGAGATTCTTCACTACGTTCAGAATGATACGGCTAATATTTCGATTTAATTTTGTCCCGGTTCTTACTTCTATTGAGTACTTTAGTTTCATTTTAGTTTAAAGGCAATCGGCACCGTAATCCAACACGCAAGAGGTTTACCGTTTTGAATTGCGGGAAGAAACTTCCCTTGCATAACTGCATCTACTGCACTTTTATTGAGAAGTTCTGAATCCGACTCAACAATAAAATTCTTTTTGGCTTTGCCGTCTTTCCTGACCAATACCCTCACAGTTACTTTCCCTTCGATTCCTGCGCGTTTGGCTACCTGCGGATATATCACACTGCGATTGAGTACAGAAACATCAATGTACGGCTCTTTATCTACTGCAATTGGTTCGTCCCTAGCAGGGTCGCGTTCATTATCATCAAGAGTGACTGTCAGTAATTTTTTACGAATATCCAATTGATTCGGGTCAATCTTGAGTGCATCTTCGAAACTGGCACGGGCAGGGTCAGCTTTTCCTCTTGATTGATAAAATTCACCGAGCAGTATATACACTTGCAAGATTTGCTTATTCAATTCCCTCGCTTTTAGGAATGATTGTTCTGCTAGGTCGGGAGTCGGGGATTTAAGCTGAGCTTCACCCAAAGCCAAATATGTATAAGCATCCTTGACGTTTAGCTTTACTGCACGTTGAAGCGTTTTGATTGCTTCGGCAATATTTCCCTGTTTGGCGAACACTTGCCCTGTCTTGCGAACGGCGGCTGCATTTTTGGGGCTGACTTTCTCGGCAGATTTGTACCAAGTCATTGCCGAATCCAACTTCCCTGCTTCAAAATAAGCGTCACCCGCAATAATCATTGCTTCCGGATTCTTTGGATTTTCTTTGACGGCTGCAATAGCATATTCACCGGCTTTTGCATAGTTGCGTTCATAAAACGACTTTTTCGCCTTATCCAAATTTGACTGAGCAAAAGCAACACAACTGACTGTAATAATTACAAACAGAGCTATTCCCAATTGTTTCATTTAATCCTCCAACGGAACTAAATCGAATTTGCCGAAACCCGGCACAATCCCTGCATTCAGAAAATACTGCTGAATACGCGGGTCTGTTCTCATAAAAGTTAGGAATCCCCACGGCAGATTTTGCCTTTCTTCCTGTATATAGCCGTAAATCGGAACGACAAAAGGGTATTTTTCCATGACCATATAGGATTGATGGACAGGTTTGGGCGAGACGTGCTCACCGGTAGAGTCATCATATCCTATCATCAATGCTTTAAGTGATGTATCTTTTACTATTTGCGACAGATACCCTACACCTATGCCCATGCCGTTTTTTACAAGAAGTTTTACAGAATCGGGAGATTCAACCACAATATACGAATGTTTCGGTAATTGATTGTTTGTGATAAATCGGAGAATGTTTGCATACTCTGACGAATTTGTAGAAGGTAATATAATACTTGGTTCAGACGACAAATTTGGGAAATAGTTCTTGAAGGTTTGTGTAGGATTAAGTAATAACTCTGAAAGTTGGCTTTTAGAAATAGTATCTAAAGAAAAGCCACTTTTAACGTAGAAGACAAGCCCGTCTTTAGCAATTAGAAAATGAGGATGTGTTTGTCTATTGTTTGCTTTAAGTGCTGAATCTTCATCTCGCATATAATCGCGGGCAACAATAATTCCACGTGCTTTTACAGCAAAAAGCTCTGACATCGCCGCACGTGCTGTAACTGCTTTTAGAACAATCTTTGCATCAGGAAAAGCGGTGTCATAGACTGGTTTGATATTTTTAATTAATTCATAGATACTTTCATCGCACAAGATTTCAGCTTTTCCGGCACGAACTGTTTCTACATTTTGGTCGGGATTTGGCTTTGGTTTATCATCGCAACCTGAGATAATAATTGCAGTAACTGCAAGTACTGACAGTAGTATACTATTCGTCGTCTTCATTTTGTTCCTCCAATTCTCTTTCTAAACGCATCTTCTTCTGCTGACGGATAAATAATACCAAACGGATTATTCCAAATGTAGTTACAACCCCGCCCATCGTTCGCGCAAATGTAGGGTCGGCATTAAACACAGGAAACGGATAGAACAGCAAAACCAATCCCATAAGGATTGTAATACTGCGTACTATATAATTGAGAATAAGGATAATCACTGTAGTATTATAAGCTAAGTAATTGGACAGAATAAATTTACATTTTCAAGGGTTGTCATTCTGAGGGATTCTTAGACCGAAGAATTTCCGCAATGAACTACAAAAAAAAGACTTAAACAGCACGCGGAGATTCTTCACTGCGTTCAGAATGACAGGGTCTGCCAATATCTCAATTAAATTATGTTCTGGTAATTTATAATAAAAAAACGCTGCTCCGCTCTTTAAATTGTATGTTGCGGAAACAGCGTATAATAAATACCTTCAAACTATCGTAACGTATATTTTATCGAATGCGGAAGACAATCGGAACAGTAACCGGAACTTCTATCGGTTGTTTGTTTTGGATAGCCGGAGTGAATGACGATTTTAATACTGCATCAATTGCTGCTTGATTAAATAATTCATTCGATGAATCCAACACCCTTACTTTTCCAGTTACCGGTTTGCCGTCTTTACCAACTACTACCCGCAGTAGTACTTTTCCTTCTACCCCAATACGTCGTGCTGCGTCAGGATATATTAAATTTGCTTGCAGCTGCTCGTAATTGAGTATCGGGTCGCTTTCTACTTCGATTACTGTATTGTCATCGTCCTCTACTTTTCCATCAGTAGTTTTTACGTCAATTGTTGAAGGAACATCAAATGTGCTTGAAGTTCCGCTGCCACCATTACCGTCGTTATCAACTACTGTAGAGTGTATGTCGGAGATTCCTACTTCAATTTTATCGTCAATTGTTATATCAGAAGCTGCTATCGGGTTTCCAATATCACTGTGAACGATTCCACCGGATGGAGGCAGGTCTGTTTTCACAGGTATATTCGGTATTACTTCCTTCGGCTCTGATGTGGGCGTGATAGGTATAGGACAGTTTGTGATTTTTATCATTGGCGGCACAGGTGCTACCGATGCTTTCACTGCAATACACACCAACGGAATCAATACTATCATTCCAATTGTCAAGCCGAACGATTTAATCGTTGATTTTCCGATGAATTCCTTCATCTCAAAAGCACCGTAGCTTCTGGCAGCCGGAGTAGCAACACGAAGTGTTTTCATGGCGATTATCCTCAAAAAATATGAAACATTAACTTGAACAGTATAATACTCAGAGTTAAATTTTCAATATCGGGAATCGAACCTTCATTGTAGCAGCTTACTCTCCAATCACTTACCTCAACCTGAAAACAATCGGAACCGTTACCGGAACTTCAATCGGCTGTCCGTTTTGAATAGCCGGAGTGAAACTTGTTTTCATAATCGCATCCAATGCTGCTTGATTAAACAGTTCATTCGACGAATCTTCAACACGAACCTTACCGGGCTTTGGCTTGCCGTCTTTTCCCACCAATACTCTGATAATAACCTTTCCTTCAAGACCTGCCCTGCGAGCCATTTCAGGATAGATAAGGTTTTTTTGAAGTTGAGCCATATTCGGCTCAGGGTCTTTTTCAGTTGCAATAAAGTCGTCTAGATTCGGTTCTTCTTCCTTCTTCACATCAATCGGTTGATCTACCTGCACATTCGATGCAAACCCACCGAAATCCTGACCGTCACCACCCTCGGCACTTGCCCTTGCAACCTCGTCATTTTTAGCGAAGTCCTTAACATCCGGTGCAATTTCTGCATCAGGCACAGGAACGGGAGTTCCTGCACGAGCCGCTGGACCGGTAAAAACTTCTGGTGGAGGCGGAGGTGGGGGTGGAGCATTATCCACCGGCGGAGGTGGAAGATTCTCAAGTTTCATCTTTGTAATTGGAGCAGTCATTTTAAGCGACGGCTTTGCAACTACTTTTACCAAGATATAGGTAATGAGTAATAGTAATAAGAACGACATTGTAATTATTACTGCTTTTTTGGTAGACTTTCGGATGTTTTCCTGCATCTCGAAAGCACCATAGCTTTTTGCTGTGAGGGCTAAACTTGCAGTAGTCATAATGATTTTATCTCCTCTAAGTCTTTTTCGGTCATGGGGGCAATAGTAAATCTTCGTTCACGAGGCAAATTCTCTTTTTGGAGAGCAGGCACCAAATCACCTTCTACCAAGTTGAGTTCATCCAAAACTCTAATAACAACATCATAAGCAGTGTTATCATCAATTTTAAGCACGGTGATAAGTCTGTTCTTGAGTTTAAGATTTGCCTCAAACATCATTTTCTTAAGATCTTTTATCAGAACTAATTGAGGTTCGTCAACTCCCGGGTTGTAAAAAATCTTTCCATCACCACGTACACGTAGTGTAAAAAGTTCTGACATTTTTACTTCTACCTCCTTTTGTTCAGGAGGAATAAACATCTGCATAATTTGCGGTGTTGTCATTGTTGTTGTAAACATAAAGAATGTAAGCAACAAAAATGCAATATCCACAAGCGGAGTCATATCCAACACAAACCCGACACGTTTTTTCTTTTTCCGTTTAGAGGGCTTTCCGCGTTTTGCGCGTTCCCTACCGGCACCAAGGGTTCCACCACCAGCCATATATTCCTCCGAGATTTAATTTTTTAGTTTATATTCAACTCACTACAAAGGCATTACAGTAAGTTTTTATGAACAAGGTACTTTACATTCCTTGTTTTTTATCGGTTACCAAATTGAAAGCCGTTGCTCTTTTCTTCCGCATCACTTCCATACAATCATTCAACCATTTGAACCGTATACGTTTATCGGCATCAATCGCAAATTTGGTTTTAGGATTTTGAATACGAGATTCACCTACTAATTCTTCCAAATTTGCAAGCGTTGCTTTTATCTGCATTTTGGAGCGTTGGGCATCGTCAATTCCTTTTGCACTTGCATAGACTACTGCTCTATCCTTTTCATTTGTCATTTCGTAATAATACGATGTATCACCTATATTTACGGAATCAATCGCAATCTTGATAACAACTAAGTCTTTATCAGGAATTTTAGATGTATCTGCTGATGCTTTTGGACGCTTAATTTGGAATTTTTGCTCACTTTCTGCTTCGGATTTGAATTTTGCAGTGAACATAAAAAACGTTAGCAGCAGAAACGCAATATCCACAAGCGGGGTCATGTCAAGCACAAATCCAGTCCGCTTCATTTTCACTTTTGACATATCGTTCTCCTTGTTGTTGGTAAGGGGTCATAATGAATATTTGAAAACAAATATGAACCGACACCGAATAACTTAATGACAAAAATTACTTTTTAACCTTGATAGTAAGGATTTCCATCACGCTAAGGATAGCTTCGTCAATCATATAGACAAAGTTATCAACCTTTGTAGTAAAGAAGTTATAAGCAACAATTGACATAATTGCCGCAGCAAGACCAAATGCAGTATTGTACAATGCTTCGGAGATACCGATTGAAAGTGCTTGTGCTGAAACTGCCCCACCGCTTGCACCCAGCGCAGCGAATGCACGAATCATACCAAGAGTTGTTCCTAATAGTCCAATCATCGTTGAGATTGAAGAAACTGTTGAAATGATAACCAGGTTCTTTTCGAGTAATGGTGTTTCAAGGTTTACAGCTTCGTCAATTGCGCGTTGAACTTCGGCAATTTTCTTTTCAGCATCGTATTCATTGTCGTCTGCAACTTGTTGGTAGCGCTCTAATCCGGAACGAACAATGTTTGAGAGTGAACCACGCTGTTTTTCACATTCAGAAAGTGCAGCAGTAAGATTTCCACCGGCTAGATTAGAAGATACTGTTTTAATAAACATAGCCAAATCGCCATTTCCTTTTGCTTTGTTAATCGAAAGGAAACGTTCAATAATAAAGGTAAGTGCAATGATAAATAAACCAATCAGAACTGCAACGAGGGGTCCTCCGGTGTGAATAGTACCATATGTGTTTATTGGATCATGACGGAGAATACCATCTTTGAAATTCGCAGGATTTCCCAGCCAAAACCACCAAATAATTCCGGAAACAACCTGAGAAAGAACAACTACCAATATATTAAACATGTTTTTCATATAAACCCTTGTAAGTATAAAAAATAAAACAAAAAATCAATTGTAAGGTTGCAGTATTAGTACTGCTAATTCACGTGTAAAGACTAATACAAAAGTGCAATCAAAAATACCCAAGTAAAAATTTTTGAGATGAAGCGAAACAGTTAAGCGAAGAATGCAAATAGTCCACTCTCATGTAATAGTTTAGCCAAGCTGTTTGATTGCTTCATCCAATGTAGAATAAATCGAGAATACCAGTGTAAGTTTTGTTATCACAAATATATTTTCAATTGATTTACCCACATTACATAATGCGATTTTGCCGTCACGTTTTACAAAATTAGTATGTGCTGAAATCAAAACTCCTAAAGCAGTCGAGTTGAGATACGATACATTTTCGAGATTGACGATAAGTTTCGACTGTTGTAATTCTGCTGCTTCTGTCAGAGAATGACGCAATTCATCTGTTTCTTCTCCTCCAATAAACTGACCGCGTAAGTGCAGAATAATGATTCCTGCGTTTTCTTCTTTTCTAATTTGAGACATTTTTACTCCTGTGTGACATTCATTTTAAATTGCTTTTGTCAAATCTACTAAAATTTTCAAAAACTAAAAGCAACTTATTCATTACCAAGCCGTATTATTGTGATTTTTTGATATTTGTCACACATCTACAGACACTCAAAATTGAGAATTAGTTACATTTTGCCTGATATTCTCAGTTCGATATAATTGCCTCTGCCTCAATCTCTACAAGCAGTTCCGGCGAAATTAATGCTTTTACTTCTACCATCGTTGCGGCTGGACGAATATCTCTAAAAAACTCCCCGTGCGCTCGCCCTATTTTCTCCCAATCTTGAATATTGACAACAAACATTCGTGTTCTGACTACATCTTCCATTCGCCCGCCCAAATTTTCTATTGCATTTTGAATGGTTTTTAAAATGTGCATTGTTTGAATGTAGCTGTCATCAATTCCAATTACTTCGCCATTCTCATCGGTTGCAGTTGTGCCTGCTACATGAATCGTATTCCCTACCCTGACTGCTCTCGAATACCCAACAATTGATTCCCAAGGTGCTCCTGACGAATAATTTACACGTTTCATTTCGGCATTTCCTTTCACAAATACGTATTTCAAGATTCAAAGCTACTGCTTTTTTTTTATAAGCTGAGATTACATTTCGATAACATTACACTTGCGTTTCCCTTGAAGTACACGGGGTATATTCGCTAAATCATTGTGAATACGACACTCGAAATTTTGACTGAATAATGCTTCGACCTTTTCTGCTTGATTATATCCAATCTCAACAAAGAACACGCCTTTTTGCGACAAAATATCGTTAAAAAGTGTTGAAAACCGCCTGTAAAACTCCAAACCGTCCCCACCATCTGTTAATGCAATTTGTGGTTCATATAGGGCAAGTTCCGGTTCGATTTCAGTCATTTCATCCGATGAAATGTAAGGCGGATTGGATACAATTACATCAAACGGCTGTTTAACTTTCATTTCCTTGAGTACATCGCGCCTGATAAATTCTACATCAACATCATTTGCTTCGGCATTACGACGAGCTATATCCAAAGCACCGGCAGAAACATCAATTGCTACAATCCTGCACTTCGGTAACTTTTTCGCAAGTGTAACAGCTATACACCCTGAGCCGGTTCCAATATCCAAAACCGAGATACTTTCTTGGGTAATCTTCTTGATATTATTTATAGCTAACTCAACAAGTATCTCAGTTTCAGGACGAGGAATAAGTACAGAAGAATCCACAAAAAAAGGCAATCCGTAAAATTCCGTCTTGCCTAAAATATATTGGAGTGGTTCCCTGTTCGCTCGTTTATTTGTCATTATTCGCAACTTTGCAAGTTCACCGCCTGTCAGTGGCTTTTCGTAATTCAAGTAAAGTTGCACCCTGCTGCATTCAAGCACTTCACAGAGAATTATTTCCATTGTCAGACGCGGACTGTCAATGTTTTTCTCACTGAAATATCCAGTTCCCCACTTTAGTAATTCTAATGCAGTCCATATCTTGGTGTGAATAGTCGGATGTTCGGACATGATGATAAAACCCAGCGAGGCGAATGAAGCATAATTTTTACTACAAAGATACAAATCTTACACGGAAAATTTCGTTAATCAACTTCATTATAGCACCCAAAACACAAATTTTAGCTAATTTGGCAGTACGGATTCACTTTCACTTTCCTAAATTCTTCTATCGGTACTAATGGATTATTCTTCAGAATACTCTCACAAACTTTTACAGAAACATTTTGGTTATTCTGATTTCAGAATTGGTCAGGAAGTTATAATTTCATCTATTGTCAGTGGCAATGACACTCTGGTCATTATGCCTACAGGCGGCGGTAAGTCACTTTGTTATCAAATTCCTGCGATGTTATGCAATGGAACTGCACTTGTAATTTCGCCGCTCATTGCTCTGATGAAAGACCAAACAGATGCGCTTACCAAAGCAAAGATTCCCGCTACATTTATTAATTCCACCCTGCGTCCCGATGATATTGCCGAGCGACTGATTGAAGCACAACGCGGCACCTATAAACTCATCTATATTGCTCCTGAACGACTGGCAAATAAAGCTTTTCTCGAAGCACTCAAAAAAATTAAAATTTCATTTTTAGCGGTAGATGAAGCCCACTGTATTTCAGAATGGGGACATGATTTCCGTCCTGCATATTTAGATATTCCCAAAGCACTCGAAACGCTCCCCCGAGCTCCAATTATTGCATTGACAGCAACAGCAACTCCCGAAGTCCAAGACGATATTGTCCGCAACTTGGCAATGAAAACACCCAAGCGTATTATTAAGGGATTTGACAGACCAAACCTTAATTATATCGTTGAAAATACAAATAGAAAAGCTGAGAGAATTACCGATATTTGTTCAGAAACTCCAAGCGGTTCAACCATTATTTATTGCGGAACACGCAAAAGAGTTGAAGAGTTTACCGAAACTCTCCGAAAGTACAAACTATTTGCTCTTGGATATCACGCAGGACTCATGGACATTCACAGGAAATATGCACAAGAGCAGTTTATATCTGGCGAATGCAGAATATTGGTAGCTACCTCTGCCTTCGGAATGGGAATTGACAAGCCGGACGTTCGTAATGTCATCCATTGCGATTTGACACTTACCCTCGAAGCATATTATCAAGAAGCAGGACGAGCCGGTCGTGACAATCAGCCCAGTAAATGCTTTATGCTATATCAGCAGTCAGACAGAAAACTCATGGAGTTCTTTCTTACTCACACGTACCCTTCGATAGAGCATATCAAAACAATATATTCTACCCTCTATGATTTAACGCAAACTCCGATTGGCATGAAACCTTCGCAATCTTTAATGGTTGATGAAGATTCATTGTCAAAGAGAACCGGTATTCATTCAGTATCCATCAGTTCAATTTTGAACTTACTTCAGAGGCACGGAATAATATATGTGGGTGGTACTTCGGGTTTGGCTACTCTTCAATTTACTACTTCAAATGAACGAATTAAAGAGTATCACAGAAATACTACGCCTGACCGACAGAAAGTACTTACTGCACTGCTACGGTCTGTAGGTGCCGGAGCATTAACTTCTCCTACTACTATTGAATTATCTGAATTATTCTATAAGCATGAAATCTCACCCGAACAGTTTGCCGGTGCAATCCGTGCCTTAGAATACGCTCGATTAATAAAATACGAACCGCCTGCAGTTGCCGGTGGCATTACTCTAACTGCTGAACGAACTCCTTTTGCAAAAGTACCTATTGACTTTGCGGCTTTTGACGAACGTCGCGAACGTGCATATACTAAACTTGATATAGTACAGCGATATGCTGAAACAAATATCTGTAAACGTAATTTCATCTTACGCTATTTTCATGAAGAAACAGGTGTGCAATGCACGAAATGTTCCTCATGCTTGAACCCCTCGGATGTAACAATAAAAAGAACTGAACGACAAGAATTTCTTCGAAGGGTTGTACTTACACTTGTTTCCGAAATAGATAACCGTTATGGACGTACAATGATTGCAGATATAGCAATCGGGGCTACTCCTGCAAAAATTAAACAGGCAAAACTCACCGAACTTGATAGTTTTGGAGAAGCCGGAGATTTCAGCCGCAAAGAAGTAATAGAAGAAATAGACAGTTGTATTTCAGAGCAATTGCTACGTTCCAGCAGAGAAGCAAACCCAACTATTTCAATAACAGAAATTGGAAAGAAAATTCTAGGTAAAAACGTAACTCCTGCAGCAGTAACACTGCTACCCGAACAGCCCAAACATGACCAGTTATTGTTTGATAAAATTTCCACTATTCGAAGTGAAATAGCTTCACGTGAAAATGTTCCCCCATCAATGATACTTGATAACTCTTCTATACTGGATATAGCACAGTATTACCCCACTACAACGTCCGAACTTAGAAAGATACAAGGAATAAGTGACCACATTATCACCCGTCATTCAATTCCTATTCTGGCAGCAGTAAGAGAACGTCTGGCAGGTTCACACGTCCTAGATTTTCAGAAAGATTCGATTTCCAAAACAATTTTAGCTACAGTTACATTGGTAAAACAAAAAAAATCAACCGCAGACATCGCTACTGAAAGGGATTTGATGCCGGCTAAAATTGCTCAGCATATCCAAGAAGCACTTGAGGCAGGAATTGAACTCGATAAAACATTTTTAGTGTCGGAAGAACTGTATGAATTAGTACGAAATGCGCTCCAAACTAATCCACGGGCACTTCTTCGTGAAGTGAGGAGTATTGTTGGTGGTCAATATGACTATCCTGAACTCCGTATTGCGGTAGCTTTTGCCAGGCAGGATATTGCTCGAAGAAGAAATTAGGTCACATTGTCATTAGACAATTTGTTTACAAAAAATATTGAATTGCGTCTGTAAAAATGACTATTTCCGAAGTACAACAACATCTGACGACGGCATGGCAACTTCAGGAGCAAGGTATGTTCAACGAAGCAGAGCAATTATGTAACGTCGTTATTGAAGAGTTTTCGAATCATCCCGATTTTATACATTCAAACAATACTGTAAGTATTCAGCACATTCACGCCGAAGCTATTAGAATTCTTGGATGGATAGCTATTCATCGAGGAAACTACCCTCTGGCATTAGAACACCTAAATACATCTTTGCAAGTATCGGAGAGAATTGGAAACCATTTACTTACAGCGCGAATACTTGGAAATTTAGGAGTTCTTCACAAGGAACTCACTAATTATGAGCTTGCTTTAGAATATTACATGAAAGCACTGGAATTAAACGAGCAATTAGGAAACAAAATCGGAATGGAACGAGATTTAGGAAATTTAGGAGCTATTTATGGGGGTATTGCTGACCCTCACCGTGCCTTAGAGTATATGCATAAAGCACTTGCTTTGACAATTGAACTTGGTGATAAAGTAGGCAGTGCTCGTCATCTTGGTAATATTGGAAATGTTTATGCATATTTTGAAGATTATCCACAAGCTCTGAAGTTTTTTAATGATGCTGCAGCAATTTCTGAAGAAACCGGGGTTCGAAGCGGACTTTCAGGAAATTACGCAAACATTGGCAATGTCTATTATTTACTTGAAGATTATACAAATGCTCTGAAGTTTTTACACAAAGCCCTTGAAATAAATGAAGAGATTGGAGCTAAGAAACAAAATATCAATGTTTATGGTACACTAGCTAAATCGTATGAAAAAACTGAGTCTTGGAAGGAAGCAAATGAATTTAACAAAAAGCACCAACAATTAAACGATGAGATATTCTCGCAAGAAGTGAAGAAGCTTTCTGACAAGGTTATTTATGAAAGAAAAATCGCCGAGCGTGAAAAAGAGCTTGCAGTTGAACAAGCGAGAACCGAAGAAATTACCAGGCAAAAACAAATCCTCGAAGAACAAGCTGCAAAAATTCAACTCAAGAATACTGAACTGAATGAAAAGAATATTCAGCTTAACACAGTCATTCATCAATTGGAAGAAGCTAATGACTTCAAAATGAAAATACTTGGAATTGCCTCGCACGACCTCAAGAATCCAATTTCCGGAATAAAGCTATCCGCAGAAATGCTTGTCAAATATCAGTTGCGCCCTGAAGAAATAGTACGTAAGCTCGAAATGATTATCAGCTCCTCTCACAGAATGCTGGATATCGTCGTTAATCTTATTGACGTCGCAGCACGTGAACTCGGACAAATAAAACTAATTCAAACAACAGTAAATGTTTCCAAACTTGCTAGTGAAGCGCTCAATGAATATCATTTACCTGCCTCTGAAAAAGGGCAAAAGCTTGAGTTTTATTCGGAAGATGATTACACAGTATCTGCCGATGAGATGCGACTCAGGCAAGTTTTTGATAACCTTGTCAGCAATGCTGTAAAATATTCAGAACATGGTAAAATAATCACTGTTTCTGTGAGTAAGTCAGCAAAAGGAGTGATTATAACAGTAAAAGACGAAGGTCAAGGACTAACAGATACCGATAAGTTGATGCTTTTTAAGGATTTTCAAAAACTATCAGCGCAACCTACCGGAGGGGAAGGTTCTACAGGACTGGGTCTTGCAGTAGTAAAACATTTGGTAGAGTTACACGGTGGTAATGTATGGGCTGAAAGCGAAGGAAAAGGATTGGGGAGTACTTTTTTTGTAGAAATCCCCGCAAATCAAGAATATTATTAAGTATTAGGACAGATTAATTTTAATTTTACATTTCCAGTCATTCTGTACGTTAGTGAAGAATCTCCGTATGCTGCTTAAGACCTTTATATGTGTTGTGCTTTACTGAGATTCTTCGGTCTAAGAATCCCTCAGAATGAAAGCACTTTGATTTTTTAGGTCAGGTCGGTTGTTTAACGCAGTTCATTGATAAGTTATAAAAATCAATTTTAGGTCAGGTCGGTTGCTACAACCGATCTTCCTGCTAAGCGTCTATTCGGAAAGGCAGTTGTAGCAACTGCCTTGACTTTGTTTTTCTTGTTGTTATAACATGACAACGCACGGCAGCATACAACCGACATTCCAGCTAAGTGTCAATGCGGAAATACAGTTGTAACAACTGGCTCGACGTGAATCGAGAATGTTGTTAACAGTAATTTGAAATACAAGTGAAGCTCTTACATCTGTATATTTTTTGTTGCCGAACTTTATCAACAAAGCAAAGTTTGTTATATAAACTCATTAATATATTGCAAAAGAATATACTTACTATGCTTATCAAGTTAAGATTAGACCTTTGAATATGCATATATAATAAATCACTTCCCGGTCTGCGCTGTCACCCAGCGAGCAATATCATCAATAATCTCTCTGTCTACATGGCTTGGTGTTCTGTATTCGTCCGGTCGAGCTTTCCCTTTTCCGGATACAAAAATATGATTTAGGTTCGGATAGGATTTAAACTGATACATTTTATCATTCTTGAGCGCTTTTTTCCAAAGTTCAAAATCATCCATAGTTACTTCGTAGTCCCTCTCCCCTTGCAGAATCAACATAGGTTTATTGAGTTTAGCAGCAGTTTGAGCAGGATTATATCCCTTTAGTCCGAGCCAATATGCTGCCGGAACTTGCAATGGCAACGAATCATCGGGAGTTGCATTCGATAGTGTCGGTGATTTTACATTTTGCACCATTCTTTTAAGTTTCTTAATAATTTTGGTGCGGTCGTCATTAACAATCCCGTCTAGTGAATATACATACTCTACTTGTTCGAGTATTAAATCCTCAAGAGGTCTTGAATTTCCGGCTAGAATAATCAATCCCGCTACTGCTGAATCTTGCTTTGCAATTTTTGGAGCTAACATCCCCCCTAGACCATGCCCCATTACAAAAATCTTATCGTGTCGGACGTCACGAGATGCTTCCAGTATTTTTAATGCTGAAAGCACATCTTCTGCCACTTCAAATTCTGTGGTTAGCAGTGGTCGTGTTTTTAAAATTTTCTTTGAATGAAATTTAGTTCGTTTGTCATACCGTAAGACTGCAATTCCTTGCGAGGCAAGCCCCCACGCCAAATCCTTGTAGGGTTTGCTTGAGAAAAGCATTCCGTCTCTATCCATTGGTCCTGAGCCGTGCACCAGCACAATTGCAGGGTATTTACCGGGATATGCGGGGAGTGTAATGTGCCCGGGTACTGTCCACTCGCCTTTGCCTACAGTAATATCAATTTCACGAACAGAATCACCGGCTACATAATCAGGAAACAGGTATTGAGTTAGAAGCGGGGGTGGCGTTTTTTTTACATATAATCCGCTAATTTGGTTTGAATCTGTAAAGACCAGATGAATATCCCATCGTCCCTTTTTGCAAAGATACGTTAGAATTACTGAAAGTGACGAATCGTCCGTTTCGTCTTTAATCCCTGTCTGCTCTATCACTGCACCTGCTTCTTCATTAAAAATAGCCCAAAACTTTTTAAGAGTATCCGGTGAGAAGTCTTCCTTGAATCGCGGGTCAAAAAGCTCAGATGCAGTTTTAAAATCCAAGCGAATAATATTATTCATACATTTTTCAGCTTTTGATTTCAGAAGGGCTACCCTTACCGTATCTTTATTCGTTAGCACTGCTTGCTTTGTATCGTCTTGAGAATGCTTAACTTGATCTTGGCAATATAATTGGTTAGTTACTCCAATATATAATGCCAGTAGAAGTACAACTATAGTCTTCATAAAACAGTATCCATGTGAAAAATTAAACTAACAATTCAAAGTAATTAATCGTTATCGGGTGCAGAAACATCAAAATCTACAATCATCGGACAGTGGTCTGAAACTTTCTCGGCTTCAATTTCATTGAATTGAGCATAAAAGTTAACGGAGTGGTCACTTCCAGATATATATCGTTTTTTCGCTGATTGAGAACAAACTACATGGTCTATCCCAAACCATTTATCATTTTTACAACTTTTTGATTCATGCGTTAAAAATTCAATTGAAGTATTGACTAAAAGTGCTGTGAGAGTAGGGTTTTTAACTCGTTTTGGGAAATCATTAAAATCCCCTACAATAAACAGGTCTTGTTCCTTCGAGGCATTAAGACTGGAATCCACCCATTTCGAGCAAATTTCCACTTGCGCAATTCTTGTGCTTCGTGCAGCTGTTTGCATTTCTGGAGTTGAATCATACCGTGAACTTGATTTGAGATGTACGACCATCATTTTCCAATCGAAATTCCCTTTAAGACAGGACAATATAAGCCCGGGGCGATTGCGACCTACGTCCACTGCAACCGGCATATATTCCTTTTCTACAGTTACTGAAACATCTTTACGGTATATAACTCCAACATTTTGAGAATGCCCTTGCGTACCAACGTAAAAATTATATTCCGGAAGATATTTCAAAACCCTTTGAAGTGCAAAGGGATTTTTAATTTCCTCCAACCCAAGCACATCAGCATCTGTCTGTTCGATAACACCGGCTATCCTCTTGAAATCCTCTTCTGTTCTAGTGATTTTGTCATCATTTCCATCACCAAGCCAAGCAATATTGAATGTCCCCAGTCGAACAATATTAGCCGAATGTCTTGTTTCTTTTACTGTGCAACCTGAAACAACAGGTATCCAACAAAACAGTAATAGCAATGCAATAACTATTTTTTTCATATTTTTTACTGCTTAAATAAAACTCTCAGCCACGCACAAACATTGCTTTAAGTACATAACCCGCTACCTGCGGATTTTCCTTAAGCCGACGAGTTGAATAACCATACCAATCACTACCGAAAGGAACATAAATTCTCATTCCAAATCCTGAACGTATTATTTCGTTACGTCGCTCTTCACGTACACCTAACAGCATTTGAAATTCATACTGACTTTTGGCTATATTATTTTGAGTAACAAATTGAATCGCATCATCAATTAATTCATCGTCATGAGTAGCAAATCGAACATTTGCGCCACCATCTAAAAGTAATCGTAGAAGTTTTTTATAATTAGCACGAATTTCGTCCGGTTGCTTGAACGCAATATCCTCTGATTCAATATAGATTCCTTTGCATAGTCTTACTGATGGTTTGAGTGCAAGAAGTGAACGAATATCATCTTCACTCCGGCGCATATATGCTTGCAATACCACCCCTACATTCTCAAATCCTTCTGCCCGCAGTCTGCGATAGAAATCAAGCGTAACTGATGTATACGGAGAGTTTTCCATATCCATTCTGACAAATATTCCCAATTCAGCAGCTTTTTCAACAAGTGAACGAACATTCGCAAAAGCAAACTCACGGTCAATATCCAGTCCCAACGATGTTAATTTAACAGAAAGATACGAATTCAAATGATGTTTATCTATTGCTTCTATTACAGATGTTGCCGTTTGCCATTCGTGCAATGAGCGCTCTCGTGAGGTTACAAACTCACCAAGAACATCAATAGTTGAACTTGCTCCTCGAGCAGAGAGTTCCTGAGTAACCCTCACAGCATCGGATAAACTATCACCGGCTATATATCTTTTTGCAACAGATTTAATAATAGATTTAGGTACGAGGGGCAGAGTTTTTACAATAAGAGTATTCAGTAATGACATACAATTTCCCGATTAATACAAGATAAGGAACTATCACAAACGAAAAACGGCGAACTTTTTGGGAAAGTCCGCCGTTTGAAGATTACATTATTATCGTAAAATCGTAAGAGGTGCAGAAACTCTCTGACCACCGCAACTCAAAGTAATGAAATATGCACCGGAAGTTATGTTTGAAACATCGAATTGAAGTTCATGTTTCCCTGCTGCCATATTATCGTATTTACCAAAAATTGTTACCAATGAACCTTTGGCATCAATGAGTGCGAACTCAATTTGAGCACAAGCAGAAGGAAATTCTACAGTTGCTGTACCTTGAGTAGAGATTGGATTTGGTGTTACAGAAAGTGCTCCTAAAGAAATTTCATTTAACGGCTCATCTACACCAACAGCAACACAGTTTGAAGCAGCATCAATTGTAAATCCTTTTTGACTTATAGCTGTAATTGTTGTATCATTTCTGTAAATGATTTTCAAGATAGCAGAGGTTGATGCTGTTTTTGTAGCTGACCATACATATATACCGGAACTTGCATCAACTCCAACTGTATTTGTTATATTCAACCATGAAGCACCATTATTTACTGAATATTGGATTCTTACTTTCGTGGTACTTACTCCTATAAAATCTGTTGACCAATTGATAGTAAAATCTTTAGTTGAGCAGACAGTATCACCTCCGTTAGGGGTACGTAAATAAATCTTTTCTTTACCTATGGAGAACTGACCGCTTTGTGACACTAGAGTATTATTTGAGGCATCTGAAACACGAATTATTCCTTGGGTTGTTTCGATATCAGGCACATCATACGTTAAACTCCCGGATGTACCGGTTGAAGTAATTGTTATCCATGTCGCACCTCCATCTGAAGAGAACTCTACTTTTACATTGTTTACCTGAGAAGCTAACCATGAAATATTGAATTTCTCCTTTTGACCGAATTTCTCACCACCTAATGGATATTGTAGAGTTAAGACAGTTGATTGAATTGTAAATGGGGCAAGGACTGTACCAAAAGTTGCCGAATTAGCTGCATCAGAAACTCGAATAAGACCTTTAGTTGTGCTTACTGAAGGTACTTTCCACCTAAGCTCACCTTGCCCATAATTTCTCCCTCCAAATTTTGCACTTATATTATCACCATCAGGTACTGTCGCCCATGTAGCTCCATCATCAGATGAAAATTCAATCCTTACATTTTGAACATGTTCGGAAACTGTCCATCGAATTACTGTATCCAAACCGGATTTGAAAATTTGATTACCGCGAGGATATTCAACTTTTATTAATGACGTTGACGGCTCAGTGAGGCACGCTTTGGTTTCTAAATTTTCTCGGAGAAAGGTATACACTCTCGGTAAAAATGTCATAGCCACACCACGATTCCACAAATGACAATAACTCATTATTGAACCGCCATTATAAATTGGAGTTCCGGAATTACATGCTTCTTCGAGAAAGAGTGGGTTATTTGCATCTATTCCTTTAGACAGACAACTATCAAGCGGAGGATTCCATACACAATTATGAGTGTGCGCAGCACCAAATACGTGACCATTTTCATGAGCAATTGTCACCACCTCTTCATTATATGAAAATGTTGGTAATGTAGTAAATGCCTGTATTCCACATACTGCATAACCGGATCTGCTTCCATCGGTATTGTTACATATACCGCCAATTCCATTTGCAATCCCAAGAACTTTTGTGCTTCCGGGGGTAGAAAGGAGATTCACTAAATCACGAGGCGTTGAGCGTCCTTTCCAACGATTAACAAACTCTATTTTAAGTTCTTCGTTTTTTCCGTCAGATACACCGGAATTTTTATATCCATCCGGTTCATCTTCAGTCCATATTTGAGTTTTAACAATTTTGAATGTAACATTCA
This sequence comes from uncultured Chitinophagaceae bacterium, assembly GCA_964527785.1. Lineage (GTDB taxonomy): Bacteria > Bacteroidota > Ignavibacteria > Kapaibacteriales > UBA961 > JADJXV01. The sequence continues at coordinate 4,919 of CAZGNO010000051.1, read as the reverse complement.
TTTCATCTTCATTTATCAAGCTCACCATGTTATAAAGTGATACAATATAGGCAGCAGCCCTATCTTCGTTCTTGCTGCAAACTCTCGTAAAAAAACCGGTAGTTGTTTCTACTATCACTTCAACTTCCATAAGCTTTGTGCTTAGTGTTCTGTCAGCAGACTTGCTTGTACCTGAAGGTAATTTAGGAATTTCTAAAGATGCCTGAGATTCATCAGTTCCGCAATTAAAAGGAATACGATCGTTAAGTTTTGAAATAGCAGATTCTGGGGCAATTGTATGAGTACGTTCATTTTCTTTACTCAAGCCAAATGGACTGACGGTGAGTTGCTCACCGTTTCCACGAACAACTGTACCGATAAGATCACCATTTGCATAGTTTAGAAGTACTTTTGAATTTGGTTCGCCTTCTATCACTCCTCTGTAAGCAACCACATCAGGTAATGCTTTACGTTTCAAGCCGACAAACCACTCTGTTCGGGAATCTATCACAGAATGGGCAGGAGTTAAATACAGTGTAACTGTTTCATTTTTTGAAACAGGAAATTCAGTAAGTTTAATATTGGAATGAGTTGATTTAAATACTGTCGACATAGCAGAAACATTTACCGAAAATTCCCCAGCAACTTTTGAAAGAGTTGTAGGAACTTTTGATCGCGAAGAACTGGTATTCAAACTAATAAATTGCCGTGAGTTTATCTCAATAGCTGATACGGAAGCGGTAAAGGATAATAATACCGCGAAAAAGGTAGTTAGGGTTTTCATAACATAACCAATATTGATAATAAAATAAAGTATTTGTTGTTTCTTAAATAATCCCCATCACATATTCCCAAATTTTCTCGTGAATTAATTCGGGGTTCTTACGAGCATCTAGGGTAATAAAGCGTTTGGGTTCAGTATCAGCTATTTTCAAGTATCCCTGCCTTGCACGTTCAAAAAATGTTGTTCCTGCTCGCTCTATTCTGTCTAAGTTTTCTTCTGAGCGTTCGGCAGCGCGACCGGCTGCAATTGTAGGTGATACATCTAAAAAAAATGTAATCTGAGGTACTAAATTCCCTGTCGCTATTTTGTTACATTCTTGTACTTCTTCTATCGGAATTCCACGCCCAAATCCTTGGTACGCCACACTGGAATCAATAAATCTATCGCAAATTACTAATTTTCCCTCACCTAAAGCAGGACGAATTACCTTTTCTACTAATTGTGCTCGAGCAGCAACAAATAATAACAATTCGGCATAGGGTACAATTTCATTTCCGGCAGCAAGCAACGTTTCACGGATTTTCTCAGAAATCGGATTTCCACCCGGCTCTCTCAGTGCAAGTACATTGTACCCCTTATTTCTAAGTCGCTCAGCTAGTTTGGTTATTTGGGTAGTCTTGCCACTGCCGTCAATACCTTCAAAAGTAATAAACATTATTTGACCTCCGTATTGACGCCGACAATCACTACAAACTCACCTTTTATTGACGTTTTAGCAAGCATTTGTTGTAAAATTTCACCTGCATTTCCATGCAAGTATTCCTCATGAATTTTTGTAAGTTCACGAGCAATACACAGCTCAACTGTACTTCCCCATAGCTTCACGATATCTTCTACCAATTGTACTATACGATGTGGTGACTCATACATAATAATTGTAATTCCAAGAGATTTTGCTCGCTCAAGAAATGTTTTACGTCCCTTTTTTTGAGGAGGAAACCCTAGAAAAGCAAATTCACTTGTATCCATTCCACTTGCAACTAATGCGGTGACAAAAGCTGTAGCACCAGGAACGGAAACCACAGTAATTCCTGAGTTGACAACTCCGCGAACTACCCTGCCCCCGGGGTCTGAAATTGCAGGTGTCCCCGCATCACTAACAAGTACGGCAATTTTCCCACTTTTAATTTCTCTAACAATACTTTCTACCTGAGATTGTTCATTATGTTCGTGACAACTCATCAATCTCGGAGCAACAATCCCATAAAGTTTAAGTAATTGACCGGTATTGCGTGTGTCTTCACAAATAATTATATCGGCTGACCGCAATAGTTTCAAACTACGAACGGTAATATCATCTAAATTACCAATGGGCGTTGCTACTAAATAAAGTGCAGATGCAAATGATGTGCTTTTTTCTTTGCTACTCAAAATTTCTGTTGTATTAGTTAGAGTGCTTTTTTAGATTTCTTTTCTAAACGAAGGTCTTGAAAAAAATTATGTAGAATCGCCGAACATTCTTCTTCCATAATTCCTTCCCTAACTATGCACTGATGATTAAGACGACCGTCATCTATTGTCTCATAGAGAGTTCTACAGGCACCGGATTTTGGATCACGACATCCAAAAAAAAGATTTTTAAATCTTGCCAGTACAATTCCACCGGCACACATTAAGCACGGTTCAAGTGTAACATAGAGATTACAATCTGTCAAATACTTTTTATCTAAGCGAATTGTAGCTTGTGCTATAGCCAATACTTCTGCATGAGCAATTGGGGATTTACTTGTTTCGGTCAGATTGTGAGCTCGGGCAATTACCTCATCGCCGAACGTAATAACCGCACCAACCGGAACTTCCCCCTCAGATGCAGCAAGAGCAGCTTCTTCAAGAGCAACAGTCATCATCTGTTCATGAAAATTCATAGAGTGTTACCGGTTTCTATTCTTCTGAGTATTTCCGGTAAGTTTCTGCAAATCTCCACATTACCCTCCAACACCGGATATTCCAATAATTGCTCTGACTGTACCCACTGGAAAGTTCTAAAAACCCTGTTTTTCATTTCACCTCTGAATTTTTCAACTAAGTAGAAATGAACAAAAAACTTACCTCCGTCAGGATATAGAGATTCTTCTGCGTGAAGTAATTGTCCTATATCTGCACGAATATCAAGCTCTTCTAACAGTTCTCTCACTAATGCAGTTTCAGGTGTTTCGCCAAGTTCGATTTTCCCTCCGGGAAATTCCCATTGAAGTGCATATCGAGCGGTCTCATTACGCTGGCAAAGTAATACTTCATTGCCGCGGCGAATAACCCCTACAGAAACTCCTATAATTTGATTATTCATTGATTACTCCCCTCGAACAGAAATGACAATCTTCTTACCTAATATTTGTTCAAGTAAATCCTTACGCCTCCTAGCCCCCCAAAGCTCTATATCCGCACCAACCCCGCCGGCTGATTGAATAACAATATGCAGCGTATCCTTTTCGATGCTTACTTGAACTGCAGAAACAATTTGTTGTTGCCGTCGGTCAAGTCCTTCGGCTATTCTTAAAATTCCTGCTAATATTGTTATTATTTTTTGTTTTTCGAGAGGAAGATGCGCAATATTTTCGTGTTTTTTCTTGGGTGTACTTTTGCGGTGATACCGAGCAATATTGGCAATAACATTTGCTTCATCGTTTGTAAAACCCGGCATCACGCAATTTGAAATAATATAGTATGAATGTTTGTGATGCTGTTCGGGGCTGATATGATATCCGACATCATGTAATAGTGCCGCTGCTTCTAACAGTTCACGTTCTGCGTCTGCAAGAGAAGTCAAGGAAAGTAATTGGTCAAATAATGTGAGTGAAAGCTCCTTTACATGGTGAGCATGGGGCATATTCACTTTATAAAGTTCCGAAAGGTAATAAATTGTTTCAGAACGCAACCGACTGAGATGATGAAATGCCTTAATGTCTGCGTCTTTTTGAACAGTATCGAACAATATCCCTTCGCGGAGTGCATATGCAGAAAGAGTAAGCCGTTGGATATTGAGGTTAACTACTATTTGCTCTAATATAAGCGCACCACCGAGTATAATATCCGCTCGACGTGGCTCCATTCCTGCAATCTGAGCACGCTGTTGTGAAGTCTCCGCAACTATGAGTGAATTTACTGCACTAAGCAGTTCTTCCCGTGTAATATGGACACCATTCATCACTTCTGGCACTCTTTTTCCTTTAGAAGCAAGTGCCATTGATGCAAGTGTATGAGCAGTACCCGATGTTGCTATTGCTATTTCAAAACCTGACTCTAGAATTTGTCCGAATGTCGGCATTAAATCGCCTTTAATATATTCGCGACAAGCGTATATTTGTTCAAATGTTGTAGGTTCTTCGCTAAAAAAGCGTTGCGAAAGACGTATTGCCCCTAGTTTTGCAGAATGAATGTATTGATGTTCACCCTTTAGCCCTATGACCGTCTCAGTACTTCCACCACCAATATCAATTACTAAAGAACGTTTAGAAAGTATCGGAAGAGCATGCAATGCCCCTACATAAATAAGTCGTCCTTCTTCCATACCCGATACAACTTCAATTTGTATTCCGGTTTGTTCTACTACTTGATGGACAAATTCATCACGATTATCTGCTTCACGCATGGCACTTGTTGCGATGGCACGAATAGGGGCTTTTACTTTCTTTGCCATCTCGGCAAACCGTCTGAGGGCATCAACTCCTCGTTCCATTGCATCGAATGATAGTAGCTTCATATCACCGGAGCCGGATCCCAATCGAACCATTTCCTTAGCCCGGGAATGAATCTGCAGTATCCCTTTGTCATTTACGGAGGCAATGACCAAATGAAAGGAATTTGTACCTACATCAATTGCAGCAATCAGTGGCGCTGGCTTCATGTACTCCTACTTTCATTCTTTTTGGCGTCACCCTTGAGTACTTTGATATTATCTTTTTCATAGAGTATTTCGTCTTTTGGTGTTTGGTTTGGTTTTGATTGCCTCCCGGCTACATTACCAATAAACATACGACGAAGCGCACCTACAATATACGTCGTTGCAAAAATTACGACTACTGTAATTAGTAAAAATATAATGATAAATCTAGACATTACAGATGAGTAAATATTTTGGAGTCATGTGTTGTGATATTTAAATAGTAGTTAAGTAAGTGCTGAGACAAAAATAATCGTCGCAATTAATACCCATAAT
>CAZGNO010000050.1:0-27563 GCA_964527785.1 uncultured Chitinophagaceae bacterium | reverse complement strand
AGAGAGAGGACTCTATGCGAGCACATATTAGGATGGATTCGGGACGGGGCGGGCAAGACTGACAGCCAACTGGAAAGTTAAGTATGCTCGGAACATTACCCGGGATTGCCTCTAATCGTTCATGTTTCGCACCCGGCTTATGTGAATGCGGTATTGACTTCATCAAGCCCCGTGTGTATGGGTGCAGAGGTTCGTCAAATAATTCTTCAACAAGCGCAATTTCCTGAATTTTCCCACCATACATAACTATAACACGCCGGCAAAGTTCTGCAATTACTGCCAGATCATGAGTTATCAGCAAAATAGCAGCTTCTTTGCGCTTTTCTTTGAGAGTGAGCATCAGATCTAAAATTTGCGCTTGAATAGTTACGTCGAGCGCAGTAGTCGGCTCGTCGGCAATGAGAAGAGCAGGATTACACGCAAGAGCAATCGCAATCATCACACGCTGACGCATTCCACCGGAGAACTGATGCGGGTAGTCGTCAATACGCTTTTCGGGTGCAGGAATCCCAACTAACCTCAGCATTTCAATTGAACGCTTGCGAGCTTCTTCTTTTGATACTTTTTCGTGTGCCATAATTACTTCGCCGATTTGCATTCCGATTTTGAATACCGGATTGAGTGATGTCATCGGTTCCTGGAAAATCATTGCCATATCATAACCGCGAACATCATACATTTCCTCATAGGTCAGTTTCAGAAGGTCGTGTCCGTTATAGAGAATCTCTCCGTCAACAATTTTACCCGGGGGGTCAGGAATAAGTTTCATCAGTGAAAGTGCTGTGACAGATTTACCCGAACCGGATTCACCCACCAAGCCGAGCACCTCCCCCTTGTATATATCGAATGAAACACCATCAACGGCTTTTGCCATTTTACCTTCGATATTGAAATATGTACGAAGATTTTTTATTTCAAATAGTTTTTCTTGTGACACGCGATTTCCTTTGTTGATGTACTGTAATTCTAGAGAATAAAAGAATTTTTGTTGCTCTAACGACTATTTGCAATTGCAAAATAGCATTCATCTTCACTTCTGCATTTTTGCAATTTCTTTGATCGGCACTCCATTTATTAACACATCCTTTAGCACGCTTTCACCATCTTTGATACTTACCAGTGCATACGTAATTTGAGTAGTGTCAATAATAGATTCGTTGTATGCTTTCTCAGCTACAGGAGCTTTGGATTCCTCCATGTAATACCTGTCGAAAGGATACCCAACTACAACCCTCTGCCTGTTTCCTGTGCCGAAAAAATTACGGACTCTAATTTTTACAAAATTTTCTGTATCTGTTGGAGTTGCTTTGGATATGGATTGAATTTTAGCATAACCATTTGAATCTTTTGTAATAATTGCATACATATTTTCATCATATACATACTCTTTGATGCTTTGTACCTCTACCTCATTTGCTTGAAAATTCAGATAGATGTATTTCCCGCGAAACAAGTCATGCGGGTCTATCGGTGCTGTTTTGAATTTGAACTCCTGTCCATTGGTAAGTACATCTTCTTTTTCCAATATCATTGAAGTAGGAACATATAGCTGTGCAAGGACAAGAAGCGCAAAAATCGAAATCAAGATACGCTTATTCATTGACTTTCCTTTTTTTAAGCATAAGGAAATTCGTTAAAAAGAACCCAACGCCAACAATCAGAAAAAGAATCCCGCGAGTCACAAAAGACCAATGAGTATCAAAGAACCTGCAAACAACCAATGCTGTAATAATCAACAGCCCATAGTTCATCACACCCAAGTGGTCTGATTTTGCCCCGTCCCTTATTGTAAAAATCCCGATTCCAAGTACAAGAATATTATCTAAAACTACTGCAAACGGAGATGTAAGCCCGATAATAAACGTTATGGCAAACAGTATAAAAATTGGCTCGAACACTTTGATTTCTCGTAGAGGTTTCTTTATTCTATCAAGTATAAACAATACAGTCGAAACCAGTGTAACAATAGCAGTAGCTAAAAATTCTTGCGAAGTTACTATTTGACTAAATTGATAATTCTGAATTCTTAAATGCGACCAAAAGAAATCAAAACTTAATGTCAGAAGTACTATAACCGTACCGAGCGTACCTATTATTTTGTAGCTGCTGTTTCGTATTTTTTGCGAATTGAAGAAATCGGAATTTCCGATTAGACAGTACAGTCCCAGAATGCTCGAATATGCCACAATCATCAACTCAGAGCTTTTTCCGGTAATTACTATCGGGAACAGTCCATATAGCATCGAAATTGGAATAAGCCAATTATGGAATACCATAAAGTTACTGTATGGATACCTCTTAAATAATAGATAATAATGAGGTACAATCAATACTAAAAGAAGCCAATAATAATTGAATTCTGTATTAGAGTATGACCAATGTCCTGCGTAATAAGTAATTCCGGCAATATAGAATAAAGACGCAGCTGACGATCTCATCAGATATACCAACGGCAATCCCAAAAGCATCCACGTTAGTAAGAACCGGTTGAAATCCCCCGAAATATTATATATCTGAGCAATAAGCGAAATATTCGCAGCAATCGCAATAAACAGAAAAGCCGAACTGCTTTCCCTGAATGCAGTACTATCTTGTTTTTTTAGTAACGTGTACCCACAAAGTGTTTGTCCGATAACAAGCGGAACAAATGCAAGCAGGGTTTTAGTTGCTTTGGATAATTCGTCCCAATTGTGGGCAATGATTAGTATTATTCCAAGCCCTACCAATAATGAACCGAGAATACCAAAAACAATCAGAAGACGACTTTGATTCTGACCACCCTTACTATGATAATACGCGTGTATTCTGTCGGCTGTCTCCTGAGAGATAACCTCGGCACTGACAAGTTCGGGTATATCTTTTAATATGCTCATTGGATTTACATTGTTATCAATCCAAAAAATTAACGCAACCTTGAGAACACTTTAGGGTCAAACGCTTCTCTAATCGCTTCGCCAATAAAAACAGTCAGCATCAATGTAAAGAACATCGCCGTGAGCGGAACAACCGTCAGCCACCAATAGCCGTCGTTGATATGTTCCAAACCGATTGATATCATACTTCCCCAACTAGGAGTTCCGGGAGGCAATCCAAAACCCAAGAAATCCAAACTTACCAATGAACTGATTCCGGCAATAAGCGTGAACGGGAAAAACGTAATAAGCGGAACAAGCGAATTCGGCAGAATATGTTTCAGCATTATTTTCCATGTAGGAATTCCAATTGAAACTGCTGCAGCAACATAATCTTTTGCCTTTTCTCGGTAAAATTCGGCACGAACATAGGTGGTAATCCCCACCCAACTGGCTACCGAGAGCAGTCCCAACAACAACCCGAAACTTGGAGTAGTCATCGAAACTACAATTATAATTAAAAAAAGCAGAGGCAGAGAAGCCCATATTTCTATAACACGTTGCATCAAAATATCAAACAACCCTCCTAAATACCCCAAAGCAGCCCCCAGCGGTATTGCGATTATATATTCAATTAACGAGAGCAAGAGCGCAAACGAAATAGAAATATTAAACCCGTAAGCTATCTTTGAAAAGACATCACCTCCGGAATCATCCGTTCCAAATAGCCGGAAACCTCCGTCCGATGTACGCCGCATTGGCTTTAAGAACACATCTTCTTTTACTCCGTCACCCGTCACCATGTCCTTATATCCATACGGGTACAACGGCATTATTACAAAGTTACCTTGACCTTCACTTTCATACTGAACTTTCAACTCTCTATACTTACATTCGCTTGTATTCCCTTTCTGACCGAAAAGCTCTCCTTGATATGCATGATTTTTAACTAAAAAACCAACAAGCGGCAATTCCGCAAAAAACGTTTGAACAGCCGGAAACGACCAGTGTCCGTTGTAGCTTACCATCAACGCTTGATTATTTACCAAAACAGGCAAGCAAAAAGAAAGCACATAAGCAACAATCAGAATGCGGAATGAATTATATCCTCGTTTCATTCCTTTGAACTTTCTCCAACGCCGCTGCATGATTGTCGGTATTCTTTGCTCGGTTTCCTCAGTTTTTGATTTTCTTGAAAACATAGTTTTTCTACTTGAGTAAATTTTTCAATAATAATTACTTAAAGCGAATACGCGGATCAACGGTCGCTAAAATCACATCAGAGATGAGAGAGCCGATTAAGCCGACTGCCGTTGTGATAACAGTAAATGTGAAAAGGATGGAATAGTCACGTGAAAGAGCCGCCTCGAATGATAATTTCCCGATTCCCTGAATATTGAACACACGCTCAATCAAATACGAACCGGCAAGGAAAATCCCTATAACATGACCAAAATTTGCAGCTAGAGGAATAATTGAATTACGCATCGCATGAACCCAAATCACTCTTCGCTCTTTCAGTCCTTTCGCAAACGCTGTACGGATATAATCTTGACTTAGATTTTCCAGCAATGAATTCTTCATAAGAATCGTAGTTGTCGCAAAAGCTGCAATACAATAGGCAATAGTCGGCAAAACAAAATAATATGCCCTGTCCCCGATTTTAGAAAGTAAAGTCAATTGGTCGTAATCTTGTGATTGGAATCCGCCCAGCGGAAACCACCCTATACCTGACCCGCCGCCAAGAGCAACAAGCATCACCGCACCTAATGCCCAGCCGGGAACAGAATACCCGACAAATACTATTGCGCTCGAAGCAAAATCGAACGGCGAGCCGTGTCTGATTGCTTTTTGAATGCCTAAATACACACAGAATGTATAGGTTAGAATCAAGGAGATAATGCCAAATTGAATAGAGACAGGCAGTCTGCTCTCAATTAGATTCAAGACCGGCTCGCTGTATTTATGAGATTTACCGAAATCAAGCGTTAAAATCCCACTAAATTTTTCTTTATAAATTTTATATTTCTGCTCACCAACGTCATTTTTATACTCCATTACCTTCCATCCCTCCAGCATAACAGATGGATTCGATGCATCAGCAACTTTAAAACCTGCACCGTTTCGCTCAACTATTACCTTTTTTTCGTCACCAATATTTCTGGGAACACCAAGTTGAACAACAAATCTATCCACTTTGCGAGGATAAAGCCCCAGCCAAATCGGATAGCGTTTCCACAACGGCTCGTCAAACCCGTAGTATTCTTTCATTGCATCAATTGCATCTTGTGGCAACGCTGTAACGCTACCGGCTGTCTGTGATATTCCTCCACCCTCTCCGCCACTTCCCATTCTCAATTGACGAATTTCCTCTTCTAAAGGACCGCCGGGAGCAAGTTGTACAATAAAGAACACAACTAACGTGCAGCCGAGAAACGTTGGAATTGCAAGTAGCAATCTCCGTAAAATATAAACTGCCATTGTTTTAGTATTTATGAATAATCATTGAGAGAAAAAACGGGTAACGTTCATTTACGACGTTACCCGTAATTGAACTTATTGAATCAATTTCTCAGTTTTCTTGAATTCCTTCCAATACATCACAGGAACATTACCAACAGGTAAAGAAGTACCGGCTTTTTTAGCATCTTCAACTGCTTTTGCTTTCTCAGCATCATACCACCATGTTCCAAATATATATAAATCAAGATAACCGAATTGAGTAAAGCGAGGCAATACATATTCAGGCATACCGAATTTATTCCAATAGGCAATTCTGATTCCTCTTGGATACCAAGCAAGAGCATCCATATAAGTGTCGCCTACAATTTTATCAATTTCCATTATGATTTTAACTTGACTTGCATGATCGAATGTAGTATCATATTGTCTGCACAATTCATCAACACGAGGGTTTTTAAAACCTGTTACGTTGGTATTATCCGGTACATCGGCTAGTTTGGAAAGGTAAGCAGTTTCAGGATTAGGTGTAAGCAAGCCCGACCAGTTTTCCCACCAAATCGTAAAATTACGAGCCATTGCATTTTTGAATAATGTATTTCCGTCTTGAATCTTCACTTTCAAATCAATTCCGGCTGTGCGTAAATCTTTTTGATAGAACATAATGAATTTTTCAACCTGTTTCGGTATTCCAAATTCAAGTTCAAAGGGCTTCCCGTTTTTCATTAAAATACCTTCAGCGTTTTTAGTTGTCCAACCTGCTTCTTTCAAGAGTGAGGCAGCAAGCTCAGGATCGTAATTAACTTTCGGGTTATCCGGGTTTTCAAATTCAGAATTATCATTGTGGGAATATGCAGGTAAATATTCATCGAACAACAGATTTTTGATAATTGATTCACGATTGAACAAATGAGCAAATGCCCTACGGACACGAATATCATTAAACGGCGGCTTACGCATATTGAAAGCAACACCTGTAGTTCCGAAAGGTGCATCAGTAAATACACGGCGTTTTTGAATCCATCCCTTATCTACTGCATCGTATTTGTCTTTCAGCCACTTTTCAGTAGTTATAGAGGTAAATAAGAAGAAGTCTTGATCACCTTTTTTGAATTTTTCATATTCCAGGTTTGTTTGGTCTTCTACTACATCGAATTGAATCCGGTCAAAATTTGCTGTACTTTTTGTCATCGGGTAATCTTTTGCCCAATAATCATCACGACGTGTAAGAGAATACTGCTGTCCTTTTTTAATATCATTATCCAATATAATATACGGTCCTGAGCCCGGCACCATCGAGAACTGGTGTTTTTCAATGAATTCTGTACCTGACAATTTCCCAATAACATGAGCGGGAAGTATGTAAATATTAGCGGCAAAATACAGCAAATTTCTAAAATTCAATTCTTTGCTTTTTACTTCCAATATATATTTACTTTTTGCTTTCGGTTCATCAAATTTTCCATAGGTTAGCTGTTGTGATGGGTCCAAGATTGTTTCGTCCATTTTCAATTTCCATGTAGCAACCACGTCCTCCGCCGTAACACGAGTACCGTCTGAAAAGCGTGCATTGGGGTCAATACGGAATGTATATGTCATTTTATCGGGTGCAATTTTCCAATGTGTAGCAACAGCAGGAACATAATCGCGTGTAGTCGGATGAGTACCTAACAAACACTCATAGACCAGTGCTTCTATAATTGAGTTTTCAGTAAGATTAGAATTACGACCGAAGGGAAGGAAGTTGAACGGGAATCTACTTATAATCGTGGTGATTTTGCCGCCCTTTGTAGCTCTTGAATCTCCAAAATATTTTAATTCGTCTTCTTTGGGAGTGAAAGTCACAAATCCCATATTTTCAGCTAATTTCTCAAATCCTGCTCCTCCTAATGAATCCGGTACACTTGGGTCTGCTCCGGGTGGTATATTATCAACTTTTTTCCAAAGTTTGGTGTTGTATGAAGGTCCTGATTTATCTGTAGTTGGTGTCTCAGCGTTTTTTTTGCCGCAGCCGGAAACTACTATAAGAAACATTGCCGAAAGTAGAAAACATGAAAAAATATTTTTCATTGAAAGTCTCCTTGAATAATGAAATGAATGGGTTGTTGAATAAATTGTATTGTGAAACGTAAATTTACAACAAAAAAACTGCGTTAACAAAAGGTATGCGCAGCATCCTAAATGACTTTTTCTGTGGAAATATCCAATTTCAGATGCAAAATACACTTTATTGCCGACAAAAAAAAGCTCGCACTTTCATCTATACATATGCCTGGCTCTGTAGTCCGATAACAATACTTCTTGCCCTAATTCGCACAGGAAGTGTAGTTCTTATTTTAACAGTTTACCATGTTCAATTTTAACTTCTCCTTTTTAAATCCGGCTGATGTTTTTGTTTGGTGATGTGAATTTGATGTATTTTTGAGAAACATCAATTCTGAAATTATCGGAAACGATGACGTTGAAAGTCATTATTAAGAATGTCCTCAATATAAATATTTAGATTGTATCTCATTTGTTTGTATAAATTTACTTCCCCTCTATGGATAACACCCCTCTTTCCCCGTTGTGTATGGTTGCTATTGAAGCTGCCCGTGCCGCAGGAGGTTTACTTCGTGAAGGTTTTGGAACTTCATTCAAGATTTCTTCAAAAAAAGAACGTCACGACTTGGTAACCGAATTTGATATTCGTAGTGAGAACACCATTATTTCGCTTATAAAAGGGCACTATCCGGATCACACATTCCTTGCCGAAGAGAGCGGAGCATCCGGCACTACAGATTCATCAGGTTCGTCAGTTCGTTGGGTAATTGACCCCTTAGACGGTACTGTTAATTTCGCACACGGAGTTCCGGTTTTTGCAGTAAGCATAGCTGCCGAAGTAGATGGTGAACTTGCTTGCGGTATTATTTATCATCCACTTTTAGATGAACTTTTCGTAGCAGAAAAAGGACGAGGGGCATGGCTGAATGGCAAACAAATCAGTGTGTCGGCAACACCTTCACTTGACGAAAGCTTTCTTGTAACAGGTTTTCCATATACGGTTACGTCTAACCCGTCAGATTGTATTGATACCTTTTATCGTTTTCTAAAGCTAGGGCTTCCAATCCGTCGTCTGGGGTCGGCAGCACTTGATTTGGCATATGTGGCTTCTGGACGGTTTGATGGTTTTTGGGAAGTAGAGCTTAGCCCGTGGGATGTAGCCGCAGGAGTACTCTTAGTAGAAGAAGCAGGCGGAAAAGTAACACAATATTCCGGTGAACGCTTCGCAATCTCCGATCGGACAATAGCTGCCACAAACGGCAGGATTCATGATGAAATAATTAGAGTTTTACAATGAATTTTTCGGTAAAATATATGTCGGGTGCAGGTAATATCTTTACCATTATTGACGGACGAAAATTACCCGTTTCAATATCTGAGTGGCAAAAAGTAACTCCTACATTATGTAACGGCTTTATCAAAACCGAAGGATTAATCATTCTAACCCAGACTGAAGTTTTAACGAAAAATAACAATTCAACCTTTAGTTTCAAATCTGAGTTTTTTAATCCTGACGGCTCATACGGAGCTATGTGCGGCAATGGCGGACGTTGTGCCGTTCGATTTGCCCTCAGTTCGATTGATGATCCGGTAGTTTCAAATCAATTTTCAATTATTTCTTTCACAATGGCAGGTGCTCTGTATCAAGCCATGACAATAGGAGATGAAATACGCGTTCATTTTCCGATGCCTCTTGAAATTAGAAGTGACATTGAAGTTAGTGATTCAGGGATAACTATCTGCGGTGATTTTGTAGACGTCGGTTCACAGCATTTTGTCGTTAATTATTCACAGTTGGAAGCCGATATTCCATTTCGTGAATTTGATATTGCAAAATTCGCCCCGCCGTTTCGATTCCATAAACGGTTTGCTCCACGTGGAGCAAATATCAATCTGTATGAAGTAGATGGTACCACTTTGAGTATCCGAACATTCGAGAGAGGTGTTGAAGCAGAGACAGGGGCTTGCGGTACCGGAGCGATTTCTACTGCAATTTCTGCTATAAACCATAGTTTGGTGCAATCGCCGGTTACACTTATTCCCCCAAGCGGGATTCCCCTGACTGTTGGCTACGAACAGGAAAATTCTGTTGTGTGGTTGCAGGGCGCTGCGGAATTTATTGGGGATGCCACATTTGATTTGTAGAACCGGGGCAAATCTCTTCATTATTAAAAATATAGAATTGATATTTAAATAGTTCTAGCAAAAAAAATCAGTGTATGAATATTAGTGTATGCACAAATAGCAATTATAATCCTTAATAAGGGTAAGTGTCTGACCTTTCGACAAGCTCAAGGTGACAATCAAGTTACGATATCCCGGGTTTTAGATAACAATTGAGCAACGTCACCCTGAGTTCATCGAAGGGTTCAATTACTTACCAATTTTTTGACCAAAAGATTTTTATTCAAATGACAAGCTCTAGTAATTTAGCAATGTCAAAAATATTATCTATATCTTTATCCGTAGAACAGGGTTTGCAAACCCTGTTCTACGGATAAAGATTCATTGTTATTTCAATTCGAAACAAAGCAGACATTACATTACTCTATCTTTTGTATCATTAGCCACTCTTTATTTATTGTCTTTCGTTTTTTCTCTATGAATATTCTCCTCATCGGCTCCGGCGGACGTGAACACGCTCTGGCACTGGCAATTTCCCGTTCAAACGAGCTTGGCAATTTTTTTGCAGCCCCTGCAAATCCCGGTATTTTACAGCTTGCCATGCTTGCCCCGATTTCTATCAATAATCATGATTCTGTTGTGAACTTTTGCAAACAGGAACATATCCACCTTGTTGTCATTGGACCTGAGCAGCCACTGGAGGCAGGACTAAGCGACTCACTTCGGGAACATGGGATTATTGTTTTCGGTCCATCGAAACGTGCAGCGATGCTTGAAACATCCAAGAGCTTTGCAAAGGAATTTATGGTGCGTCACAATATTCCAACGGCATCTTTCAGGCGTTTTACTGCCGACGTAAAGACCGAGGCAATAGAATATGTACGCCAACAACCGCTACCTGTGGTTATCAAAGCCGACGGATTGGCAGCAGGAAAAGGAGTAATAGTTGCAGAAACCACTGCTGACGCAGAAAATGCTCTTGCAGATATTCTCGGCGGCGCATTCGGTAGTGCCGGAGCGGAAGTTGTAGTTGAGGCATTCCTTCGTGGTGAAGAAGCATCAATTTTTTCAATTTGCGACGGAACACACTTCATTACACTCGCTCCGGCACAAGATCACAAACGCGCTTTGGACGGTGACAAAGGTAAAAATACCGGTGGAATGGGTGCATTTGCTCCAGCAGCAATTGTCACTGATGACGTTTTGAAAAAAGTGAAAGAGCGTATTATCGCTCCTACCCTTGCAGGAATGACAGAAGAAGGTGCACCGTTTATCGGGTGTTTGTTCGTGGGTTTGATGATTGAAAACGGAGAACCGAATGTAGTTGAATTCAATTGCCGATTCGGTGACCCCGAGACACAAGCCGTACTTACTGTAACTGAAGGTGATTTCGTAGATTTATTCTTCAGTGCGGCACTCGGACTGCTTCGTCCATCCTCGATAACCAATATTTACAATGGTTATGCGTGTACAGTTGTCTTAGCATCGGGCGGCTATCCCGATACATACAAAACGGGCTATCCTATTACAGGAATTTCCGATGCAGAGCAAACAGGCGCAACTGTTTTTCACGCAGGAACAAAAATAGAAAACTCAATTCTTGTTACTAACGGTGGACGCGTTTTAGGTGTCTGCGGCAAAGGGGAAACGCTCACTCAAGCAATTAATAGTGCTTATAACGCTGTTAATTTCATTAAATTTACTGATGAATATCATCGAACTGATATTGGACACAAATCATTATAAGGATCATTTTCAATGAAAATTGCAATCACCGGCGGTGCGGGATTTATCGGTTCACATATAGCCGATTCGTATATCGCTGCGGGACACGATGTTGTTATTCTCGATAATTTTTCTAGCGGCAAACGTGAAAACGTCAATGAACTGGCACGAGTTATCGAGGCGGATATTACTTCTGCCGATATTGATTTAATTTTCAAGAATGAAAAGTTTGATGTTGTCAATCACCATGCAGCACAAATTGATGTCCGTGTGTCGGTAAATAATCCTCAATTGGATGCAAAATTAAATATACTGGGCGGGATTAATGTCTATGAAACAGCTGCAAAATATAAAGTAAAAAAAATAATATTCGCTTCGAGCGGTGGTACAGTTTATGGTGAGCAAACAGAATTCCCTGCAACCGAAACACATCCGACTAATCCGTGCTCTCCGTATGGAATTGCCAAACTCGTTAATGAACATTATCTGTTCTATTACAAAAAACAATACGGCGTTGACTATGTCGCTTTGCGTTATGGGAATGTGTACGGACCTCGTCAGAATCCACATGGTGAAGCAGGTGTAGTTGCAATTTTCGCCAGTAAACTCCTCGAAGGGCTCCAGCCGATTATCAATGGCAAAGGCAAGCAGACACGTGATTATGTGTATGTTACAGATGTTGCCCGTGCAAATGTACTTGCTCTCAGAGAACACGCACATGGCATCTATAATGTAGGAACAGGTGAAGAAGTAGATGTAAATACTATTTTCAGAAAATTACGTGATACTGTGAATCCACAATGCGAAGAAATTCATGGCGAAGCTAAATCGGGTGAGCAGCAGCGCAGTGTTATCAGCTATCAAAAAATTTATGATGAACTGGGATGGAAACCGCAAATGGATTTCACGGCAGGTCTCAAACAAACAATCGGTTTCTTCTACCAACAAATTTAATTTTACGCTTACTCTATGGAAAAACCCACTCTCCCGCCTGTAGCTCAAATCATTCCGAACGAACGTATCATTCACGGTGAAATCCGCGTTGATAATTATGCATGGCTCCAAGATAAATCAAATCAAGAAACACTCGATTATATAAATCAAGAAAATGCCTATACAGATGAAATACTAAGCCCCACACAGGAACTTAAAAAACTGGTCTACGATGAAATGATAGGACGCATCATCGAAACCGATTCGTCAGTTCCTTATAGACGAGGTGATTACCTTTATTATGTCCGTACCGAAGAAAGCAAACAGTATGGCATTTTTTGTAGAAAGCACCATAATCTTGAAGCAGAAGAAGAAATCATACTCGACGAGAATGAACTGGCAGCTGCACACACACAATTTGTGCTCGGCAGCCGAGCAGTAAGCCCTGATAATAAATTCATTGCCTATTCTACTAATACATCAGGCAACGAATATTATACCTTATATATTAAAAATCTTGTAACCGGTGAACTACTACCCGAACCCATTACCGGAGTTTCCGCAAGTTTAGCTTGGGCAAACGACAATAAAACCCTTTTTTATTGCAAACAGAACGAAGCAAAGCGCCCCTATAAGCTGTACCGCCATACAATAAATACTCTCGAAAGCAATGACACCCTCGTGTATCATGAAAAGGACGACACTCTTTTTCTTGGAATTTCACGGAGCAGCAGCAGTAAGTTTCTTTTTATAAGTGCAGGTAATTTTGATTCTTCTATGGCATGGTTTATTAATGCCGATTCTCCTAAAAAGGCACCGACGGAGATTTTTCCGCTTGTGAAGGGTGTGCAATATTCGTGTAGCCATTCCGGTGATTACATTTATTTATGTACAGATGAATTCGGCAGCAATAATGCTATTGGTAGAATTCCGATAAGTAATCCGAACAAAGAACACTATGAAGAAATAGTCCAGCATAGCTATTTGGTAAAAATTGAAAGTATGCTTCTGCTCAAAAACCATCTTGTAATTGCGGAGCGCACCGGTGGTTTGGAACGTTTCCGCTGCTTCGACCTTAGTACTATGGGGGAACATCTCGTTCAATTTTCGGAAGAAGACTATACACTCGGTCTCGACCATCAATATTTTGAAGGCGACAACTTGAGGTATACTATAACAACGTTTGCTATTCCTACACAAATCTACGACTATTCTATCAGTACACGCGAACAAGTTTTACTCAAGCAATATGCTGTTCGAGGCGACTATGACAGCTCGCTCTACGAGTGTAAGCGTGTGTATGCTACAGCCGAAGATGGCGTACAAATACCCATTTCAATAATCCATAAAAAAGGGATTGAGCTAAACGGTCAGAATCCATTGTATCTCTATGGATATGGTGCATATGGTATTACACAAACCCCTTCTTTTTCGTCTGCTCGCCTTTCGCTCTTGGAACGCGGGTTTATTTTCGCTCTTGCTCACATTCGCGGTAGCGGATATCTCGGCAAGGAGTGGCATAATCAGGCAAAAGTTCTAACGAAAAAAGTTGTTTTTGATGATTTTATCGCTTGTGCTGAATTTTTTGTTCAAGAAAAATACACTTCTCCAGAAAAAATTGTGATTTCTGGCGGTAGTGCAGGAGGAATGCTCGTATGTGCCTGCGCCAATAAACGTCCAGAACTTTTTGGGATAGTCATTGCTAGAGTTCCTGCTGTAGATATGATTACAAGACTTCTCGACCCTTCACTTGCAGGAACGATTGCACATTATGACGAACTGGGCAATCCTGAAATCGAAGAGCATTTTCAGTATTTGATGTCATATTCACCCTACGACAACATAAAAAAACAGCCCTATCCGCATATGTTTCTATTTTCGGGCTTCAATGACCCGCGTGTGCAGTACTGGCAACCCACAAAACTTGCCGCCAAACTCCGCGCAATGAAAACAAACGATAATCTAGTTCTGCTCAAAACAAATATGAATGCAGGGCATTTCGGTGTAAGTGGTCGTTATGAGCAATTTCAACAAGCTGCTTTGGAATACTCTTTTATTTTCAGGCAGTTTGGGATTGCTTGATATTTCGATTATCTATTATTTTTTGAAGGGTTTCGTAGCATTTTTTTCAAATATATTGATGTGGAACATTTATATAATTAATTATATCTCTGAGTTACATAACCATCTGCGCCTACCCAAACAGTGAACATTGGTCGTTTTGAATAACTTTATCCCAAACATAATTACGTCGAATAATTATTAACTGATGTTACACAAGCAAGAACAAGCAAGAATAAATTATTAGTTGTAATTCAGTCTAGAATAGTTCCGTAGGAACGTAATATCGGTAGAAGTGGGATTAAAAGTACCGAAGTTCCATAGGAACGTAATATCGGTTAAAAACGGCAATGTCTCTCTGACCTATATGGCATACCTAACGGGATTTTTCTATGGGGTGATTCAATCTTCTACCGATATGGCATCCCTAACGGGATTTAATGCAGACAATCATAATGGAAATTCTCAAATTAAATTTATTCTTGCGTAACATCAGTTATTAACCTAAAAACATTCAATCTTCGGCATGAAACTCCTCCATCCCGCCGGTAAACTTTGGAAACGAACCCTCACGAAATGGCAAATCAAAGCATTTCTTTCGTTCTTTGCGTTTATAATGGTCGTTGGAGTATTATTTTACACACGACTTATCGTTAATGAACTTAGCAACCGTGAGAAAAAAACAGTCGAGTTTTATGCTGCCATTTATTCTCGATTTATTTCAAATCCAAATTCGAACGTTGATGATTTGCTCTATACCATTCAGCAAATAAACAGTACAATTTCATTTCCGACGATATTTACAGACGGTCAGAATATTCCGAACGTACCCTACGCTGACTATTCGCAAAATATCGCCCTCGATACATCCCTTACTCCCGAACAGCAGAAGCAATTCATGGATATGATGGTTCAGGAAATGGGTAACTTATATCCTCCGATTGACATTAAAAACGAAGAAGGCGTACTTATCCAGCGGATTTATTATTCTAATTCACCGCTTTTGCGTCAGATACAACTCCTTCCGTTTGTAGAGATTGTTATCGTCAGCGCATTTATCTTCATAGCTTATATTGCTTTTAGCTATCTTCGCCGAACAGAAGAATCAAACGTATGGGTAGGAATGGCAAAAGAAGCAGCACACCAACTCGGCACTCCCCTCTCGAGTTTACTCGCATGGATTGAAATTCTGAAAATGAACGCCGATGAACCAAAACTCGTCGGGGAAACAATCCAGGAAATGGAACATGATATTTCCCGTTTGAATATTATCGCCAACAGGTTTTCAACAATCGGGTCACTCCCCAAAAAGAAACCGGAAAATGTCAGCAAAATTGTAGAAAAGGTTTGCGGGTATTATGAACGGCGGGTACCACATCTAGGAAAAAAAATAGAGATAAACCGCCAGCTTGACGAAACAATTGTTGCCAATATCAACGTAGATTTATTTGAATGGGTAATAGAAAATCTGCTCAAAAACGGAGTGGAGGCAATTGATTCACAAAACGGCTCAGTGAACGTAAAACTCTTTTGGAATGCACGCGGTAAAATATGCCTTACAGTCCGTGACACGGGCAAAGGGATGACTTCCCATGTCCGCAGGCAGGTATTTTTGCCGGGCTTCACCACCAAAAAGCGCGGTTGGGGTCTGGGGCTTTCGCTCTCGAAACGTATCATCGAAAAATACCACAACGGGAAAATCTTTGTGAAAACATCTGCACCGAATAAAGGGACTACGTTTGCAATTGAGCTGCCGGAGAGTGATGAAGTGTAGGGGCTCGATTTTGCTCCCACGGTTGAAACTGTGGGCTATGTTTTTTTGTAGATTCGTGATAATATCTTCACCTGTGTGTTATTATTACAAATATGAACTTGACAATAGTTATTGTATAACACAAACCTTAATCACTAACAATTCGCGCATGAAAATTCTAACCTTTTCACTCCTCATATTTCTTTTCACTACCATTTCAGCATACTCACAAATCCCACAACTTCAATGGGTAAAGCAAATTGGAGGTGGTTATGAAGATAATGTAACCTCAGTTGCTGTTGACCCATCTGGAAATGTATATTCCACAGGTTATTTTTATGGCACAGTTGATTTTGACCCTTCGGCAGGTATTTTCAATCTGACATCAGAAAAAATTACAAGTGTGTTTATTTCAAAATTAGACCCTTCCGGTAATTTTGTATGGGCAAAAGAAATCGAAGGAAACGGATATTCTTATGCTAGTTCGATAGTTTTGGATAATGTTGGTAATCTGTACATTACAGGTTATTTTTACGGAACAGTAGATTTTGACCCGGATACGAGTGTTTACAATTTAATCACAGTCAATAGGAACGACAATGCCAGTGTGTATTATGCGAAATTTGACAGTAACGGTACTTTTATTTGGGCTGTGAATATTGAAGGAAACCAATACTCTACACGCGGGAAATCCATAACAGTTGATAAATCCGGTAATGTTTATGGAATAGGTAATTTCCAAGGAACGGTTGACTTTAACCCCGGAAAAGAAGTTTTTAATTTAACCGGATATGACGGACCGGATATTTTCGTAATAAAATTCGATTCATCAGGTGATTTTACATGGGCAAAACAATTTGAGAGTGATGGCACTCCTTCTTTCTGTTCTGGCAACTCAATATCAGTTGATGATTTCGGAAATGTTTATACAACAGGTATATTCAATGGGACAACTGATTTTGACCCTGGTAAAGGTGTTTACAATATTGTTCCTTTTGAACGGGGTTC
The DNA here is from genome assembly GCA_964527785.1 of uncultured Chitinophagaceae bacterium. Taxonomy (GTDB): domain Bacteria; phylum Bacteroidota; class Ignavibacteria; order Kapaibacteriales; family UBA961; genus JADJXV01. The sequence continues at coordinate 10,604 of CAZGNO010000050.1, read as the reverse complement.
ACTTCATATATTTATTTCAAAACTCGATAAATTTGGAGATTTTAAGTGGGCAACTACTGTTAGCGGATACGATAGTGATCAGGGCAATTTCATAAAAACTGATATTTCAGGCAATGTATATGTAACAGGTGGCTTTACAGGTACAGCTGATTTTGCACCTGGTACAACGATAGTAACTCTTAGCTCAACTGGGGGTATGGATATTTTTGTCTTAAAGTTGGATTCATCTGGAAAGCTCCAATGGGCGAAAAAAATGGGAGGAGGAGGCACTGATGTAGGGACTTCACTTGCAATAGACGGCTCAGGAAATGTCTATACTGTAGGTCTGTTTTCTACAATTGCAGATTTCGATCCGAGTTCTGCAATTAGTACGCTTATTTCCTCAATGGGTGCAACAAACCCCTATAATTCCTCTCTTGGCACGTATGATGTTTTCATTTCAAAATTAGATGCTCAGGGAAATTTTGCATGGGCTAAACAATTAGGAACTTCTAAAGTCGTTTCAATTTCTGTAGAAGTATCAGGAACAATTTATGTTGCTGGAACAATGGTTGGAGTCGGTGACTTTGATCCTGGTGCAGGTTTACATTACATAGTATCAGAAGGTGAAACAGATATTTATATTTTGAAAATAAAACAAGTACCGGTTGATGTCCAAGAATTTGAAGAACCTACTGATTTCAGTGTCTCACCTAACCCGAGCAGCAATTCCATTACCGTCAACTTTGGCAAACAAATCACAAACGGCAGAATCAAACTAATCAATCTCCTTGGGCAAACAGCTATTGAGGAATCTGATGTGAACGCACATTCACTCACTCTCGATATTAATCAGCAGCCGAAGGGAATGTATTTTTTGGAGATGAGCGAAGGTGGGAATATTGAGCGAGTGAAAATCATAAAAGAATAAAAAAAACATAGCCCACGGTTTCAACCGTGGGCTATCCTTACCTACCGCCAGCCGTTATCAAATACCTAAACCGATAAAACACACGGTCAATCAATCGTAAATCTTCGGTTATTATTTCTCCGTTTGCTTGCATTTCCTGTTTGAAATCCAGTTTCTTATTATAATTGGTATATAATCCGTTCGGAAGTGATATTTCAGTTAAATATTCATTATCTTTTGATACTTGAGCTACCGACTCCACTTTCCCGTCTACTGCCCCAAACTCATAGTATGGATAACTGTCGAACTTTAATTTTACCATCTGTCCCGGCTTTACCTTGCCTGAACCGTCTCGAGGCAAATATGCTTTACCTGAAAGTACAGCAGACGGAGGTACAATTGCCAGCACCTCTTCACCCGATGTTACAAACTGATTCTTGCTCCAAAATTTAAAGAACGAAACCGAGCCGTCTATCGGAGCTTTCATAATATATTTTTGCTCCCACATATCGAGCCGGCTCATCAGTTTTTTATAGGACTCTTGCATCAATACCGTAAGTTGATATACTTTCTCACTGAATTGCTGTCTAAGTTCAAGAATAGATTTTTGTGTTTCAGAAAGTCTGATTGAATTATTGAGAGCATTCGTCTCGACAGATTGAAGGGCGTATTTCTTTTGCAGATATGCACTTTCAGATGTAGCAAGTTCGGTTTCTGATAAATATCCACTGGATTTTAGCCCCTTGTCGCTTTCATATTTTTTTCGTGTTAATTCCACGTCACGAACGAGCAATTCTTTTTGCTGTGTGAATTTACTGTCTAAATCTTTGTAATATACTGCTTGCTGATGTAAAGATGCAGCTTTTGAGGCAGCAAAATTCGTTTGAATCGCAAATTGATATTCTAAAAAATTCTGAACAAAATTAGAGTAATCGGCTTGGAGTTCGCCAAGCGATGAATATTTTTCTAATTTAAAATTTGTTGCAAGTTCGGGCTGTGTCATCACACCTTGAAAATGCTCAAGTTGTACTCGTAATTTTGTCACATCGCCCAACGAAGCGGGGTTTTCAATAACAGCGAGTATCGTTCCCATTTTGACGATTTGATTATCCTTCACCGGCAGACTTACCATTTTACCGCTTGACTGAGCTACCACTTTTACAGGAGGAATCGGAGTACTTACTATGACACGGGCTGTAATAATATCTGGATATTTTATTACAAATGAAGCAGTTACCAATATTGCAATTGCAGCGAAAATGACAGTAATTCCCCATCGTACCACCCACGAGGGCATCTGTGTCAGGATTTCCTGCACATCATCGCTGCGAAGTTCTATGGGTTTTTCGGTTGGCATTTGTGGGTTCTTGATTGTAATTAGTTTTTACTTAAAGATGAATTATGAAGTTGTATATTTCCGTTGATTTACTATATTTCAGTAGCACAGGGCTTGCAAACCCAGCGCAACGGAAAGTGAGCTTTGCATAATACTACACATCATAATTCATACTTGAATTACACCTACATTTTTCTATAAATATATTAATTCCCCAACTCAAGTTGATTCTTAACTAAATGATAATAGATACCTCGCTCGCGAACAAGTTCTTCGTGTGAGCCGCGCCCAACGATACTGCCGCGTTCAATTACCAGTATTTGATCGGCATTTTTAACGGTACTTAGCCGGTGAGCAATAACCACAACAGTTTTTCCTTTGTAAAACTCATTGAGGTTTTCCATTATCACACGCTCATTTTTAGCGTCGAGTGCACTCGTAGCTTCATCGAAAAACAAATAATCAGGATTTTTATAAACTGCCCGAGCAATGAGTATGCGCTGCTTTTGCCCTTGACTTAATCCATGCCCTTCCTGCCCTATTTTTGTAGTATAGCCAAGCGGCAATGACTCTATAAATTCTCTGATATTTGCTACATTTGCAGCATGGATAAGTCGTTCCCTATCTATTTTTTCGATACCCGGCGCAATATTTCGAGCAATTGTATCTGAAAAAATAAACCCGTCTTGCATCACTACGCCGCAATGTTGTCGCCACAGCTTCGTGCTTATATTTTCTAAATATGTATTACCTACCCGGATATCACCTGATGCAGTTTTGTAGAATTTCAGTAATAGTTTCAGCAGTGTAGTCTTTCCGCTTCCGCTTGAACCAACTATTGCCGTAACTTTCCCGGCGGGAATAATACAATCAATTTCCTTTAGAGTCGGTTCGCTGTGAGGACTGTCATAATGAAATGAAACAGTCTGTATGTTTATTGTTTTATCAGCCGGCAGCAAATTTACCTTCTCGGCGGTTTCGTCCTCTTCGTCGTCTTTGGTATGTATTTCGCTCATACGCTCCAAACTGAGCCGGGCATCCTGAGCATTTGCTACAAATCCCAATAATTGTTCAATAGGACTACTCAAAGCACCTATAATATAGGAAACCGACATCATCATACCAAGTGTCATACGTCCGTGAATTACCTCGTTGGCTGCCAAGAACGTAAGCAGTATATTCTTAAATTCATTAATGAACAGTAAGCCCGCCTGTTGGTATTGCCCAAGCGACAAACTTTTCATATTTATTTGAAATAAAACAGCTTGCAGACGTTCCCATTCCCATCTTTTTTGTTTTTCGACTGTGTTTAGTTTGATTTCCTGCATCCCGGTAATGAGTTGAATAAGCGAACTTTGGTTCTCGCTCATCTTGCTGAATCGCTTAAAATCCAGATCGGCACGCTTCCTCATAAATAAAAACACCCAGCCGGCAGCAGCAGCACTTCCAAGTATAAACACCAACAGCATAGTAGTACTATACACCGCCATCACTATACCAAACACTACTAGATTTACCAGTGAAAACACCACATTGAGAGCGTTGTTTGTCAGGAAATTTTCAATTCGTTTGTGATCACCGATTCTCTGAAGAATGTCGCCAATCATTTTCGTATCAAAATACGACATCGGCAATCTCATCAGCTTCATCAAAAAATCCGATATAATCGAAATATTAATCCGCGCACCTACGTGAAGTAATATCCAACTGCGTATGAATTCAACACTTATTCTACTGATAAATAAAATCAGTTGTGCAATTAACATTATAAAAATGAAGTCGGTATTCTGCGTATTAATACCAAAATCCACAACCGATTGCGTAATAAGCGGGAACAGCAATCCAAGCACACTCCCCACAATTGCACCTAATCCCAACTGAACTATATGACGACGATAACCGCTTAAATACGATATCAAAAACCCAAAACCTGTTAAGTGTTTCTTTGTTTCATCTGCCAATTCATAGAATTTGGGAGTAGGTTCGAGCAGCAGGACTATCCCCTTGTCATCTCCGGTGCTTACCCAGCCGTCCATGAAGTCTTTTGCTGTATATGTCAATAACCCGTATGCAGGGTCAGCCACGTAAATTCTTGAATTTGTTACTTTGTAGATAACCACAAAATGGTTCTGTTTCCAGTGCGCTATGCATGGAAGCGGAACTTCCGATAATTTTTTGTAATTGACACGCGCTGCAAGAGTTTTGAAGCCGACAGATTCTGCCGAATCGCTGATTCCGAGTAGTGAGACACCTTCACGGGTAAGGTAACTGCGGTCGCGAATAGTTTGGAGTTGATATGTTTTCCCATAATGCTTGGCAATCATACGCAAACAGGTAGGACCACAATCCATTGCGTCGTATTGCCGGTAAAAAGGGAAACTAAAACGTGCCATTAAAGCGTAAGTAATTGGTAAATAACAATCTGAAAAAAACTCTGACTGTACCCTACGCTCTATGCAAAGATTGTACCAATTGTGGGGATTGATTGGTTTGGTGGATTTTGTCATCCAATTTCACTAGGGGTGATGTCCCTAGCTTTGGTGTGTAAGCCCGGTGGGCTTTTGATGTTACTATTTGATTTTCGAGTAAATGAGGTAGTAATTCTTACCTTCCCCTCAGACTGAAAGTCTACAGCACCCTAGCTTGGGGCATCGCCCTAAGAAACACCCCCAATAAAATATTAACTGATCTTACGCAAAATATTTCGATGAATGTCAAATTAAAGCAATAGTAATCATGCAAAGTCAAGTCAGGTCCTTACCGCCGTGCATTGATATGTAATAAAGCAAAAAAAAACAAAGTCAAGGCAGTTGCTACAACTGCCTTTCCGTATAGACGTTTAGCAGAAAGGTCGGTTGTAGCAACCGACCTGACCCATAATTGATTTTATAACTAATCCATGCACGGCGGTATACACCTGACTTGACTTTGCTCGTCTACTCCTGTGTAAATTTGTTGCTGATAAGGTCTAATCAATATAATCTTGCGTAACATCACTAATTAAAATAAAAAAAATCGGCAGAAAAAATTAATTTTCTGCCGATTAATTAAATAATTATTGTGGTGAGAATAATTATTTAATGTAATTACCTGCGACCTTTGCCGCCATGTGGTGGGCGACCGGAAGCGCATGGTACTGTTCCTGTTGTCATCCAAGCATCCCATATTGCAAGCTGTGTTTCTGTGAGGAGCGCACGAATTTGTGGTAAAAGTGCATTTTGCAAATCTTCGATTGCTGCACGTGCTGCTTCACGAAGCGGTTTTGTATCAGCTATGAGTTGTGCACGTATTGCTTCGATTGCTGTGCGTGCTTCTTCACGTGTCATTGTTCCGGCTTTCACTGCATCTCTGATAACTTTTACTTGTGAATCGGCTGCTGCGCGGAATGGCTGTTCTGCTGCACGTGTATCAGTTAAAATTTGATTTACAGAAGTTTTGAAACCTTCCATCAATGTTCTTAACTGTGTAATTTGATCTTCAGTTAGCTCTAAGCAAGGTAGAATTCTTGGAAGCTGTCCGAATCTGCTGGAATCTCTCAAACCAATTCCGCCACCGCGTGGTCCGCCGCCTTCATGATGTCTGCCTCGATCACCGCCAGGAGGTGTACAGAAAGATGTTTCGCCATTGTCATTTGGAAATTCACCATTTTCACTGACAGATGTGAAATCCGTTGTGCTATTATTAACGAGCAAAGTAAGTGCGTCTGAACTGTTATCCGAGTTTGAAGATAATGGGCTGTCATTATTTGAGCAACCGATTGTGAACATTACGACAGCAGACGCTACTGTTAATAATGTGATTTTCAATGTATTTTTCATGGGTAATCTCCAGAAAAGAATGTAAAAAAGTAAGCTGAAAGTTTTTGGGAATGCATTTCCATTTTGATAATACTAACCAAGAGAGTGAATTCTTGTTACAGAACTTTTTTTATTTTTTTAAAATTCATTTGGAGATTGTTACAAGCACCTACTGATTTTCAACAATTAAAAAAGACCTGTCGGGTATTCTAACCTGACAGGTCTTTTTGTAGTTACCTGAAAATATTTACCTGGAAATCACAACCGGAATTGAATGAAAACCATTCGTATTTTTTATAAAAATAAAATATAATCCTGACGAAAGTTTTTCCGAATTCCACGGTAATGAGTGCTGCCCGGCATTAAATTCGTCTTCTACGAGAGTGGTTATTTCCATTCCCAAACTATTCCGGACTGAAATTTTCAACAGTTCTTGCTTCTCCAGTTCAAATCGAATTTCTCCAAGATTATTCACCGGATTCGGGAATACCGAAAACTTGTCGGCATTTACTGTAATATCATCCTCTCCCGATGAAGTCGGCTGACTCGGAGCTGCCATTGTCGTACACGTAAATACCGATGACCAATCACTTTTCCCGCGACTGTTCACCGCGTTCATTCGCCAGTAGTAGGTTGTGCCCGGCGCTAAATCCTGCACATAGTAGATTGTATCTGTCATTCCGGATACATTCAGGAATAAATTCGTAAAATTGGCATCGGTTGCTATTTGCAAACCATACGTACTTGCTCCTGTAGCGTGTTTGCACCTAAAATTCCTGCTGAGCAGTGTATTCGTTTGATTATTCACAGGAGTTGATAATACCGGTACATCAGGAGGAAACTCACCGTGCGTATTGCCGGTAGTACAATTAAATACCGAAGACCAACTGCTTGTACCATAATTGTTTGAGGCGTTCATACGCCAGTAATACTTAGTATATGGTGCCAAATTCTTCACAAAATGTAATGTGTCTGCCATTGCAGAAATATTCACAAACAGATTTGAGAAATTCGGAGTTGTGGACACTTGCAGACTATATGTTATAGCTCTCAGAGTATGTGTACAACGGAAATATCTGTCCAATAGTGTATTCGTTTGATTGTTTGTAGGGGTGGTTATAATCGGTACTTCAGGCGGCAGACTGTCCCCACCCACAACAGAAGTAAAGCTCCAAACATCCGACCAATTGCTTGTACCTGCTGTGTTTGTAGCATTCACCCGCCAATAATAGACGGTATTTCCGCTTAAACCTGCTGCAGCATTTTGCGTAGAACTAATGCCGGTTTGGGATATAATTGTCGTTGAGAAGTCACTTAAAGTAGAAACTTGGATTCCGTAGGTAACTGCTCCACCTGCAACATTCCAAATAAACGTGGGTGATGTTCCAATATTCCCTGCTCCGTCGAATGGAGCGGCTAGAACAGGTTTGTCGGGAATTACAATCGGGACAGTCGTAAAGCTCCTCACATTCGACCATGCACTTGTTCCATATTGATTTACACTGCGCACCCTCCAGTAATACAGAGTATTATTATGCAAACCGGAAATTGCTTTTGAAGTAGTAGCAATGTTTGTAAGATTGATATTTGTAAAATTAAAGTTCGCTGCTGTTGAAACTTGCAAATCATACGTGAGGGCTGCAATTGCAGTGTTCCAAATAAGCGTCGGGGCAAGTTGGATTCCTGTAGAGGCATCAGCAGGAACAGCAAGTGTCGGTACATGAGGAGATGCGCCAACGGTTACAAATCTATAGATCGAAGATGTTGAACTTCCTTTGGAATTAATTGCTGTTACTCGCCAGAAATAGTCGGTTGCTGTAGCAAGTCCCATCACGGTTTGCGCTGTATCAGTAACAGAATTATTGATGTATACTATATTCGTAAATGAATAGTTGGTTGATATTTCGAGCTTGTAGGACGAAGCTGCGGCAGTTACACTCCACTGCATAGAGGGTGTTTGTGAAACATTACCCGCATTATTGGGTGGAAAGGTGAGAATAGGAGCACTCGGGGCAACATTGACAACACTATCTCTCCAATGTTTGATAAGAGTACGGAATGCCTCCGGTTTGTTCTGAGGTTCCATTTGCGTAGGAAGAGTTGCACTTTCGTTCGAACCGTGACAAGATGCACAGACACGCACTTCACCTTTTTGAAACGAAACCCAGTAGCGTTCCTTCACTATACTTTTGCCGACATTATCAGTTAAATGCCATGTCATCGCCCTACCTGCCGGAACATACGCAGCAGCCGAACCGTCATGTGCTATAGCAGCTGCACCCGGTGTAGTTGCAGGACTGAACGGTTTGGAGACTTTCACTCCCGTCATGTTTTGGGCAAGAACCCGCCGACCCGGAAGCGGGGATGAGCCCTGAGTTCTCATTCCCTTCCCACGAATTTGATCTGCCTGCAATATTTGTAGATATGATATATCATATACTTTCCCTACAGGATTCGGGCTTTGATGATTAGTTCCTGCTACCTTGAGGAAAAACGGTTGTTGCTTATCATCAGAATTGCGATGTGTTACATCACGACTCACAATTACTCCAAGATTATTGGACTTAAGATAATTACGAAATTCCGTTTCATCTACATTTCTTCAGTGAAGACTGTTTTTTCTACATCAGGAAGTTTCGACGTTTTCATTGGTGGAATCGTTCTTGCCACTACCTCTACGGGGTCAAGCTCCCACAATACCCCATTGTAATTGACTAGTACACCCTGATTAGGAGACCAGTACTGAACATTTTTCGTAATGCCTGTTGTCAGAAATTTATCGGCAGCATACAGACCCAAATACGGTTTCATTGTTTTCATTCTGAAATCATATCTAACTTTAGGGTTGCTTGGTGTGCTGTCGTTCCGTTCAATTCTGGAATCAGCAGTGTGAGAAACAATCAACTGACCATCTGTCATCGGAAGCGGACTGCGATAATGACCTGTATGCTTCACAGTCGCTATGTCATTATCGTTGATAAATCCGTATGTTTCATTATGAGTAACGGGAGTAAATACCATTTGGCGGGTATCAAGTGTCGGTGCAGCCGTAAATTTGCGAACCTGACCCGATCTGTCACAAGAAAATTCTGAGCCATCCACAAAATAATATGTACCCGGATTGGTAGGGTCTTCACGTAGATTCATCATACTGCGCGGTCCGTTCGGAGAGAAATTGGGGTTGAAGGTTTTCAGGTTGTTATCGGCAGTATAGCTGTGATTTATATATGCTTGGAAATCGTGCCGTCCGACGTGATTAACTGTTTCTGCGTCAGAGCCGTCTTCATTGATTTGCCATGCAGTAAAGAAATTGAATGTAAATCCCTGAATATCTGTTGTCATATTTTGAATCGTATCCTTGCTTACTGCCCGTGTTTCGGGGAATATTTCTGTTCTGTTATTGAAAAGCGGGTATGCGCTTGATGATTCATCGGAGTAATTGAACATTCCATACAGCACCGGCTGTGCTGCTTTGATTGCGTCCATATCCAAGTCTGCTTGTTGGTCGCGCTGCAAGTGATCCCAACGGTCGAAAATTACACGACCATAACTGTCAATTGATGGGTAGAACGCACCTGACGGAGCATGGTCAAGTAATTTTAAATCTCCTGTGAGGGCATCCAAACTCCATAAGCCGGTATTGGTCGGAGCTGTTTCGTATTCATCCAATTGCGGATAGAGATGAGCTTGTCCGTTTCGCGGACGGTCGGATGTAAATATGATTCTACCGTCCGTGCCGTAAATCGGAGAAATATTATTGTATGTGGCAGGTTGAGTGGCAATCTTTGTAATAACAGGCGTTTGATTCTCGTCAAGATTGGTCACTTCGTAAATTTGCCAATAAAATTTCGTTTGGTCATGTACTCCGCTCGGAGACCCAACCACCATGCTGAACAGCGCTTTCTGTCCGCTCCAATGCACACACGGCTGGCGGACAGCAATCCCGTTTCCGGCTAGAAGCCCTACCCCACCGTAGCCGGCAGCAGAAGTCAGATTTTTAAGCGTTCCATTCGGATACAAAATATATAAATCGCCTCCACGTGGGGCAGCATCAGTTTCAGCGCGATGATTGCCAAATACATCCATCATATTCAAAAAAGCAGGGGCAACAGGAACCTGCGTACAAAACAGTATAGGGTTCGGTATTGTAACCGACTGCGGGACTTGTGCAGTAACATGGATAATTGATGTTATCCATATCATTACCATACAAGATATTGAAAAAAGACATTTCATTATTGGACTCCTCCGAATAGTAATAAAATAGCGGCGCAAAGCACCTTATATAAAGCATTTTTCAATGCACTTTTGTACTCATTTACAAAAGTAGGGCTTGAATCTCACCGATTTCTCACCAATGGAGTAGTTATTTTTTAACAGGAGTAAATATAAAAAAAAGCCACCGGTATGTGGCTTTTAGGAGTAGGAGGGGAAGAGAATTTTCTTATATAAACGATTAAATTTGGATAGCAAGTAGTAGGACAGATTAATTTTAATTTAATATTTCCTGTCATTCTGAACGTTAGTGAAGAATCTCCGTATGCTGTTGAAGACCTTTACATATAGTACTTAACTGAGATTC
>CAZGNO010000049.1:0-28534 GCA_964527785.1 uncultured Chitinophagaceae bacterium | reverse complement strand
CCAGTCACCTATACTTATATCTCGTATGCCGTCTTCTGCTTGAAAACAAAAATATGTCGCTCATTACAAGCGACATCAAATCGCCCGCCTTACTTCTATTGAAAAAATCCATAGAGAGATTCACCATTTTGGTAAACAGCGAATCACGCATAGATTTTATCATGCCCTCTCCGAGCCGGGTATTGAGGTTCGAGCCAAGATATTTAAAGATATTTTTGGCAATGAACGCAGCAATGATAAACATACTGAGACGAAACAGCATAGTGGCTTTATCGGGTGAAATTACTATGGTGCTAACCCAACTGTAAAACTGGTCTTTGATACCGGAAACTGCTGTGTTAGGAATAGAATTTGCAACTGACGGTGCGGCATCATGTGTGAAAATCACTTGCAGTATCGGCTGGATAATCGCAATCGAAACTGCAGTCAGAAGTGAATACAGGGTGTTGCATATCACCGAAAGCACTAGTACAAGCTCAAAGCCACGCAGAAATCGAAGAACACGAAAAACAGTTTTCACGTATATCCAAAAGAATGGGACAGTCGGTATATTTCCAAATTACACACCAAAATACGGCTTTTTGATACAACCACATCACACTCTAAACAAGAAAAAATTAACTAACTCACAAAAAAATATTGTTTATTTGCGATAAAGAGTTATTTTTGAAGTCCCTTTAGAAATTTCCTGCCTCGACTCACAAGTATTTCGGGGCTGTTTTAATGAACATCCATAGGAGCAATCATGAGCGTAAAACGCTTATACGAAACTACTTTCGTTGTAAATGCCGCACTGGAAGACAACGACGTAGAAACGGTAATCCACCGTGTAACTGATTATTTAGAAAATCACGGTGCCAGCATCGTTGAGCTAAGCAAATGGGGCAGAAAACGCCTGATGTATCCGATTAAAAAGAAATTCAACGGATATTATGTGTACGTAGCGTACGAAATTCCAACGAATGCACTTTCGTTAATTGAGCGTTTTTTCATTCTTGAAGAGAATGTTCTTCGCCATCTTACAGTGATACTTCCGCAGAAATTACGTGATTACCGTGCTGCCCGTACCGTTCATGCTTCGATGCAAGAAGGTGCAAAAGCAGCTGTTGTAGAGCCGGTAGTTGCTATCAAAACTTCGATTATAGACGACGATGAGCTAGACCCGATTATTGATGACGACGTACTTGCAATAGAGTAAGCATTTACATATCCAAAAAGAACAATACTAATTTACGATTTAGAGAGTTATTCCAATGAAAATTATTCTTCGACAAGATGTAGAGCATTTGGGTAAAATGGGCGAGATTCTCACCGTGAAAGACGGCTATGCTCGCAACTATCTTATCCCGCGCAACTATGCTTATTACGCAACGCCCGGTGCAGTTCGCGGATTTGAATCCGAGAAAAAACGTATTATGGCGCAGATGGACAAAATGAAAGGTGCTGCCGAACTACTTGCTTCCAAACTTGCGGAAACACAAGTAAGCGTAGGCATGAAAGTCGGCGAAGAAGGCAGATTGTTCGGTGCTGTTACTGCACAAATGATTGCCGACGAACTTTCACTTCTCGGACACAATGTAGATCGTCGCTCGATTACAATTGACGAACCTATCAAGACACTCGGTGTATTTGATGTAAAAGTAAAACTTCATCCTGAAGTAACCGCAACCGTTAAGGTTTGGGTTATCAGCGCGTAAAGTTTTATATAGATGATTATTGTAAAAGCCGCTCTTTGGTATAAGGAGCGGCTTTTTTTTTGTTGGGTAATTCGTTGATTATGGCTTGTGTAATGCATATATCACCCAGTTCTAGTGGCTGCGGTGTGGAAGCCCGGTGGGCTTCTGTCTGTTTTTTTAGATAGGGCACACAAACACCATATCACCCTAACGGTATGGCTGAAAGCCCTCAACACCATAGCATCGCCCCAAGAGGATTCAATCAATCCAAGATTCAGGAATTAGTAATTACACTGTAAAATTCTTTTATCTTACTTCGCAGTTCCCGTCACCTTTCCGCCCTTCTGCGAATCTACATCAATCGAAAACGGACCCGTTCCCTTAGCTATCCACGTAACAACCACAGTCGAACTTCCCGGTACTGATGGTACTTCGAGCCGTTGTGGACGTGCTTTTTGTTCGGTGAATGTTTTTTCATAGCGAGAATTGCGAATACCGCCAGTAATGGCAGTACCACCCTTTAGGGTAATCCAATCGGGACGCGTGATGCTATTCTTTACATCTACTGCAAGTCGTGTGGGGATGGAACGTTCATTGAGAACCGTAGCGGTTACTTCGGTCAAATCTGAACCGAGCGGCTTGGTTTTAACTTCCAGCACTTTTAACTTAGGTAGATTATAGGCGTGCCAGAACACGAACGCCATATTGCGGTGGCATTCCTCTTCGAGCAAGAACGAGGGCGGCATTCTGGTAAATGTTTTTTTAACTCCTCCTACTTCTACTTTACCTAATTGAGGATGGTCAACTTCCTGCCACGGGACTATTGCATCCCCGAAAAGAAGTGTTTTGTCGAATAAATACTGTTTCTCTGTATCACCAAAAAAATCATCCTTGTCCGGTTTTTGACGGAACATATTGAATGGTGTCCAGAGTTCGTTGGTAAAGGGCATGATGCCTTGAGTAGCATACATCCAGTCATTTTCACCGCCGAATACACTGTATAAATCTTTCCAAGTAATCATAAACCGGTAACCGGGGAGAAGTTCTTCACCTTTTTTACCCAAAAGGTCGAATAATTCACCGTCGTTCGATTCTATAACATCTTCTTTTGCTCCGGGTCCTCGGAGTATCATCCCGCCTGCGTTATGAAAGGACTGACCTCCGATAATATTCGGATGAGCAACGATAAATTGCGATATGGCTCTTGTTTCAGGTAAGCTGAAAGGGTAATAATCTGATCCGAATTGTTTGTAGTTGGGTTGCCAGTTCCATGCCCAATTTCGATTCGGGTCGTAATATCCGTCTCCATCTTCGTTAATAAATCCGTCACCGTCATTATCAAAGCCCTCAGATTGAAATACTTCGTAATCACCTACTTCATCCGGTTTGCAGGGAATCATCAAGCGATTGTCTTCTTGTGATATTTTCCAACGCCCGCCTGCGGTTTTGATGCGCATCTGGGTAATATGTCCGTCGCTGTTCAAATCATCGGCTCTATCTTCATTCATCAGTCCGTCACCGTCATCATCACGCGGTACCTGACCTGAACGGGGAGAGTGAGGGGTATTGGCTGACGACATAAATTTGTCTCGGCTGTCGGGGCTTTCCCCGGGGATGATGTAGAATGTACGAGTATCCACAAGTTCTTTTACAAATGAATTTGTGGAATATGATTCGAGCAGATACCATGCAATGTAGAGGGCAACTTCCACAGCTTGAATTTCGTTGGCATGAATCGCGGCATCCACATACATTGCCGGCTTTTCTGCATCTTTGCCTGTTTCACGGTTGGTAATGGTTAATGCCCACAAATCGCGCCCTTCAAATGATTTACCGATGGACTCAGCCGTACATAAATTTGGATATGCAGATGCTAAGCGCTGAACAATTTCGGTAACACCCTTCCAATCATAATAACGATTCCAAGCAATTTCAACTTTTGGATTATTGGGTGCTCCGAGTGCTTTCAATCCTGAGAGCGGTGGGGCAGATTGCGCTGAAACTGAAACTGACATTGTACTCAAGAGAAGAAGCAGAAAAATACGGTGTATCATAATTGTATAGAAAATACCGGAGGAATTAATTGAATAGTATTGTTGAGTTAATTATTGAACCATTAGCGAAACTAAGGATAAATCCACACATAAAAAAGAGAAGGGCAGCTTTAGGTGAATTGCTCTGTGTTGCGTTGTGAATTAATCGAGGGGGTATAGGTGCTTAAAGGAAAAGTGAATATTATGAAAAATTAGCATTAAAAATCCACTTTTTGAGCAAAATAGAGTATTAAATGAGTAATGGATGAAGCGTATTCAACCGTAATTTTGCACAGGATGCTAAAATGATTGAAAATCGCAAAAGCTTTTCCATAAGATTGAAAAAGTGATTGGTGAAGAGGACAATGCACACTTCGAAAAAGTTAATGATAAGAATGTTTTTTTAAGAAAAAAAAGTTTGCAAAGTAAAAACTGACGGAATTGGTCATTTTCGGCTCTAATAATGTAATTTTATAATCGTATGTAATTTAATAATAAAGTAAATGGTTACTTGTGTATTGATGTGTTTTTAAGAGTCAATTTCCTCCCGTTTTTACATGATTAAAGAGTTGACTTTTTAGGTACATTCTCCATTTTTTATAGTGTTTTATGCTGTATTTTGCATTTAGTAAGCTCTATTTTCGGCATTGCGGGTCATTATTTGAGTGATTCTGATGTACACATACATTATAAAATAATATGATTATCAGTATAATAGCAGGTATGCAAAAGCAGTTTAAAGATACAGATTTGAGGGAGAAGGGCAGATTCATTCTGCAAGAAATTTCCCTACAAGATATGCCGGAGGATAAACTAATCGTTCCTGATACGTTTGTTTATACACTTTTGCCGGATTATGGTTGGATATCTAAGCGCGAACCAAAAATTAGACAGGCACACTAATGTAAGAAATTCATAAGGGTATCTATGGCACTGACCGAAATAATTAATTGCATACAAAGCAATTATCAGAAATCAACATTTGACATAAATACTGTACACTGTACAACAGGACAATCTTCCACCCACAGTCGCACACTCATAAAGCGCGAGTATAGGTGTTCAATCCACGACCTATTGGAAATAGTGCGCGTTGCAGCTGCTTTAGAACGGCTGGCGGAAGGTGCTGAAATTGACCTGCTCTATTCTGAAGTCGGATTTGTTTCTTGCAAAACCCTGCGAGATGCTTTTCACCGCCGACTGGACTGCCCCCCATCACAATGCCGACATTTACTCCTTGAAGCGAAAGATACTTCTCGCGAAATTGAACGTCTGCGCCGTATATTCTGCTCGAATGATCGCATCTATTCATTTGTAGAGAGAACTGTAGGAATTCGTCGTACAAAGCGAGTAGTTGGATAGCTGAGTTGAAATCGTGCGTTGAAATCGTGCGTTGAAATCGTGCGTTGCCCTTGCTCCTTACCAAAGTATATAATAACTTTGCAACCAGTTCTCGTGTTGGTACTCAGTATTGAAGACTATGTGTATTTTCACTCTACCCGTACGCTCCAATACTCGACCAACGAGTGAAACGATAACTATTTTTCTGTAGTGTCACTGCTCTTCAATAAAACTTTTATCGAACTCGTTTAGTGTTTTGTTTGCAAGAACAGTTGTCGTTATATCTTGTATGCTGCAAATAGGTTTCCTTCATTGGCATTGAAGGAATCCCTGTTGTACTGCACTATGCTTTGAAAAATAAACGAGTTCAATAATTTAATACTATTATTTACTTTATTGGGAGTATTCCAATGAAAAAATTCGCTCTATTCTTCATACTGTTCTTTTCTATGTTCAGTTCTGTGGTAATTCAGAAATCATCGGCACAAGCTAATCCATGTTATGTTTCTCCGTGTACAGACCCGTGGAATGATTTTACAACAACACATACAGATGGGCTTTTTACGGTTCAATACACGATTCACTGGCGGAATTGTGGAGGTCAGATTGAATGCGTATTGGATATAGGTGCCATGACAAATTCTAATTTTTTTGCTTCCGGTTCAAATTATCAAACTGATTTTAACGGGGCAAAAGCAATGACAGAACATTGGGCTCTAAGTGTACTAATTAGTCAACTGGCTGCTCACGGAATTATTATTCCGGACTGTGAGCCGGGTCCGGGATTACCTTTTATTAAATTTTATACAGCTCGTTGTGGAATGTGGGTAAAGTGCAGTTTCCCGATTAGTAATGAGCCGGAAACTTGTGATGCTTGCTGGACAGGACCTCATCCTGCTCCGGTCGCATGGGGTGGGAAAGCGTATGCTGACATATATAAATGGGAACCGTGTGGCACAATATGTTGTGAAAAACGATATGAAATATGCGTAGGATATGACCCTGTTTGGGGTGCTAATAATTATATTGTAAAAAATGTTACTCGAGGACCGGCGCCGGGAGCCACATGTTCAGGAGCAGGAAGTTGCCAAGACTGGAGAACCGGCAACGACATACCATGCTATGATGGCTGCCAAGGAGACGGAAATTAATTTTTCTACGTTTACGAAAGAATTTATGAGAAACTTATTTTTAATGATTATAGCTTCCATTTGCGTTGTGAATTTATCACTTGCAGGTATAGCAGTTGAAAAAAATGCGTTGAATGCAGTGAGATATGCAGCATCATCAACATACCAAAACAAAATTTGTCTGTTAGGGTATAGTAATACCAGTACGTGGATTGAATATTTTGACGGTAAACAATGGAATGTAATACCGTTACTTATTAAAAATCAGAATGGAAATAATGATACTATAAAAATTGAATCTCATACAGGTAAATGCTTGGCATTTGATTTACAAGGAAATATTTGGCTCTGTGCTAAGTTTGGACTGTATAAATATAACGGTACTGACTGGTTAAAATATTCCATAGACGATGAGTTCGCAGATAGAAGAGAATTTAAAAACGTGGTATTTGCTCCAAACGGTACTGCTTATGTGACAGCAGAATACCCAAAGGTGCTCTTCTATGATGAGAAAACCAAAATTATTGATAAATATACTTCTGTCCTTATGAAGTTTGACGGCTCTACTTTTTCAACGATAGATACTACCGAAGGAGGATTATCCGGTCTGGCGTCGGACGGGGGAATTCTTCTTTTGAAAAGTGGGAAACTGCTGGTGCATATCTATCGTCCCGGTGTGCCTCAACTTTATGAGAATAATCTTTATATTTATGATACATATAACGGCAATTCAAAAACTATTCAAACTTTGTATAATCCCCACGCATTGGACACAGCCGACAAGTTTAAGTTCAGTGTGTTCGTAAATGACATCTTTGAGGATAAAACGGGTAATGTTTGGTTCTCCTTATATGGTGGATTGCAAGATGATTTTGGTGCAGTAGTATGGAAGAATGATAACAGCTGGGACGTTGTAAAAGTACCATTGCGGTATAATTATGCCCGTCAGTTTATACCCGGTGATTCTACATATTATCCGATTTTTGCTTTCCGTGAGGATAAGCTCGGTCAAATATGGATTGGCGGAGCCATTGTTTTGAACAAAGTACGTCCTGACCTAACATTAGGACAATTTGATGATACGAATTTCTTCGACAATTTGACTGTATTTACAACCTATAGTTCCTCCGGCTCTTTTTTCGATGTTGATTCTGTTGTAAAATATTTGAATGACTTAACTTGTAATTGCCTGGTAAATAAATACTCGCCATTACATCCTGCTTTTGTAAGTCATATAGAAACAACTGAGGAAGGGATATGGTTTATTGTAGATGGCTTAGGTGCTGTACGGTATAAACCGACTCAAACTGTTGTAGAAGATGGTGAACATGAAAATGAGGAACCATTTGTAGAGCATTCATCAAGTGATCTCTCAAATGCCGGGGTAATTACGGTAACAGTTAATAAACCTTATCCGGTGGAAAGTATTACAATCTATGATATAGGTGGTCAGCGTGTATATTCAGAAAACTTCAATAGCTCTAAACTTCAATATGAAGTAAGACCGCCTCTCAATAGCATCGCTACCGGAGTATATATTCTTTCTGTTAATGGTAGAGATAGATCGTTTTTTAAAAAAATATTCATTTATTAAATAGTGAGAATGCTATGAAAATTTTAATTTTAACACTAAACCTGATGGTTGCAACGGTTCTGTCTGCATTAGCGCAAACAACAGAACACGCACCATTCGGTGGAAAACTCATTGATAAACCGACCACAGTAACTATTGAAAGACCCGACGGTTCCCGAATGACAATGTTTAACGATAACGGTTTGTGGTACTTAACACGAAAAGCAACAAGTGCAGACAATGCCTTGCCTATCCCAAATTATGTTAAAATAACCAAACCCAATGTTTCAACATATATCAATGAAAAGGGGCAGGAATTTGTAACATTTGACGGGAAAAATTGGTCAAGAAAGCCGATAAATTTGCCGGAAGGTCAGCATGGCAGTACTACTAATGCTGTTACGACAACAGAATCTCCTATATTTTCATTTAATAAATTTCCTGCGATGCCGATTACAGACGTATTCCACATGGAATTTACGCTAAAAGCGGATGCGGAAATTAATTTCTTGATTACAAATGCAACGGGTGAAATCATAACTTCCGATGTCAAAAAATTATCAAGCGGCAGCAAAAATTATGATTTCAGCTTCAAGAATTTTGCAAACGGAGTATATTATTTGCAGTTGACGATAAACGGAGTAAAATTATCTGCAAAAATAATCAGCAAAGTAGAATAAGTAGCCCAGTCAAAATGAGTATTGACTAGGAGCAATTATTTGTATCACTCACTATAGATAGAGATTGCTTTTATAAAGAAATCTTTACAATTTATATGAGTACTAATCATTAAACTTGTCTATCGGTGGGTTCGTGGATAAACCCTGATCAGATTTTAGAATCGGTCAGGGTTTTATTTTTGGTATTGCTAATTTATTATAGCACACGTATGTTTAAGTAGTTCTTTCGTGTTCGTTGACCAAATTTGGCAAGTAATTGAACCCTTCCGGGCGGGCTCAGGGTGACGTAACTTCCTTAAAAAGAAACAAATATGTCATGCTGAGTTCATGACAGCCGCCCAAAGCCTGCTGCAAAATAATGCAATGACATTGGAATAAAATACTTGCGCTTGTCACCCTGAACTTGATTCAGGGTCTCCGTTGCTGTCTAGTCATGCTAATTTTTGAAGTACTTTTTCTTCATTATGGCGGAGATGCTGAAACAAGTTCAGCATGACTTGGCAATAAATTACACTAACATTTTAAAAGATGTCATTTACAGCCAGTTGAAGCTTCGTACACTTACCTGTTTTATATACTTATCTATAAAGCTATACTTAAATAGCAATGCCTTATTTTTGGTATGAAAAATAACTCATGTGAAACAATCACAACGGTAATTCCACTATAAAATTCGCTCCCTTGCCAAACTCACTTTCACAGGATATTCTGCCGTTCATTGCTTCGACCAGCTTTTTAACTATATAGAGCCCCAAGCCGGTTGATTCCTCACCTGCAGTTGGACGGGCAGACAGCCGAGCGAACTTCCCAAATAATTTTACCTTGTCGTCTTCGGAAATACCCTGACCGTTATCGGTTACTTCTATACGTACCGCCGAGTACTCAGGGCGAGTAGAGAGTTTAATCTTGATATTGCCCTCATTATGGGAAAATTTAATGGAATTGGAGATAAGATTCTCTAAAACTTCAATCGTAGCATTATAGTCGGCAAGAACAAAAACAGGATTTGAGGGGGGGGTGAAATCAATGGAAATGTTCTTTGCAGCTGCACGTACTCGAAAATCATTGACAAGATAGGATGCAACTTCATTCAGGTCGAAATGTTTAATTGCTAAATTGAATTTACCCGATTCTATTGAATAAATATCCAGTAAATTGACAATGATTTTTCTCATTCTGTCGGCAGTTTTTTCGATTGCCTCCATTTGCCCGATAACTTCATCTTCCGGCATCTGCTTGAAATACTGTTTCACTGTGGAAGCAGTAAGCATAATTCCTGCAAGGGGGTTTTTGAGGTCGTGGGCAGCTATTCCGAGAAATTCATTCTTTTCATTATTGAGTTCGAGTAAGCTACTGTTTAACTCTGCTAGCTCAATATTCCGAATTCGATATATTTCAGCTTCTTTTCGAGCTTGCTCTACTTGATGGATTGCTTGCAAATTTTTGATGTTTTTCTGTGCCTCATCACCAAGTGCCTCTTCTTTCAATCTGAAAAATTCTTTGAAGTATATATATGCTTTTGCAAAATCTCCGATATGATGAAACAAGTCTGCAATCGCCTGATTCACCTTATACATCAGTATTTTTGATTGAATTGATTCGGCAATTTTAAGTGCGTTGAATAAATGAGACAGTGATGTATCTGTTGCACCAAGTTTTTCCAGAAGTATTCCGATAGAAAGCAATGACGCAGCTTCGCCGGCTGGGTTGTGAATTTCTCGTCGTATGGTTAAGCTGCGTGTGTAGTAATCCAATGCTTCTGAAAAATCATTCTTTTGTTCCAGTGCTTTCCCGATACAGTGAAGTCCGTTTGACTGTCCAAGTTTATTGGTCATCTCAACTGATAAGTCGTAACTTCTGCGGGCAAATTCAATGCATCGTTCATTGTTCTCAAGCACAAGATGAACTTCTGCAATGCTATTTAATGTACCGATCAAACCCTGGCGATTACTCTGTTTTTCTTTAATGGCGAGACTTTTGTAGAAGTATTCTAATGCAACGGTAAATTCTCCAAAAACCACATAACAATTGCCAATATTAGTCAGTGAAGTTCCAATACCGGATTTATCGCCAATTTCTTCACGAAGCGATAAACTTTTGAGATAATATTCGAGTGCTTGTGATTGGTCTCCGAGTGCTTGGTAAACATTTCCGATATTCATGAGCGATGTGGCAACACCGTGCTGATGGTTTATATTGGTACGGATTGCTAAACTGCGCATGAAGCTCTCCAATGCGCGAACATGGTCACCGATTGTAATCGAAGTTGCACCGATGGTATTTAATGCAAAAGCCGCACCTACATCATTACCAACTTCCAAACATAATGCCAGGGCTTCTTCAGCCGACTCAATCGCTCTATCATTTTCGGTGAGACGGTAATAGCAGGCAGCAATAAAATTAACTGCCTGTGCAACTCCATGCTTGTAATTAATTTTAGCTGATAAGTATTTTGCATCGTTGGCAAGCTGCATGGATAGATATACATCCGGATTGAGCATTTCTTCGGCATAGCGATTCAGAATGTCCGCCCGAATCTGGTCTGACTCGGCTTCGAAAAGTTCAAATTCCAACGATTGCATGGCATGTTTCATACTCTATATCTCATGAGTGTTATTCAGCAGATGGTAATTCAACGATAAAGGTAGTACCATTACCATACTCGCTTTCACACCATACAGTTCCATTCATTGCTTCCGTGATTTTTTTAACAATTGCCAGCCCGAGACCTGTGGAATGTTCGCCACCTGTTGGATGTGCCGAAAGTCGTGCAAATTTATTAAATAATTTCGACTTATCTTCATTACTTATGCCCGGACCCTCATCTTGGACTTCAAAACGAACACTGGGGCGGCTGCCGGTTGTAACAGAATAAACTCTAAGATGAACAGTAGTATGAGGAGATGAATATTTTACTGCATTTGAAAGCAAATTTTCCATGATTTGATATGTCAGCATAGAATCTGCCAAACAGTATACCGGCTTTTCCGGAACAATAAACGACATAGCAATATCTTTTTTTTGTGCTCGATGTTGCCACAAACGAATAAGCCGTTTGAGAAGTTGCACAAAATCAAAATTTTCGGTAGTAATCATCAACGAATTGGATTCGATTGCATTCACATCCAAAAGATTTTTGATAAGTTCAAACATTTGCTGAGATGAAGTATGAATATCTGTTGCAAATTCTCGAACTTCTTCAGTGGTTATTTCGCTTGAATCTGCTAATATCCTGGAAATCATTGAGATATTCATGAGGGGGTTTTTCAAATCGTGCGCAGCTACACTCAAGAACATATTTTTTTCGGTATTAAGCTCTTCGAGCTCTTGGTTTTTTCTTGAGAATTCGACTGTAAGTTGGCGATAAAATTCTGCTTCTTGTTTTGATTTCTCAACTTGATGAATTATTTGCAAATTATTGAGTTTCACGGCGGAATCGGCATTGAATACGCGCGTCTCAAAATCATGATACAGTTCAAAATGGTGGAGTGCTTTATCTAAGTTTTGAAATTTTTTATGAAATTTATACAGTGCTTCATGTGACTCATAAAGTAAATGCATATTATCCAGTTGCTCTGAAATTACCAAAGCTCTGGAAAGATATTCAAGGGCAATGTTTTTGTTGTTGAGTTTATCGTCATCCTCTGTATATTCGGTGTAGAACTTACCTATATTAAACAAACAGCTGACAATTTCTAATTTACTGTCGGTGGCAGTCAGATTTGCCAAACTATTTTCTAAGCATTGCAAACCTTCGGAGTATTGTTTTGCTTCGAGCAGTACGTTGCCGATATTCATTGTTACGACCGCTTCACTTACGGCATCCCCTTTGCGCATCATATAGACTTGTGCTCTATGGAAATACTCAAGAGCTTTATTTAGATCTCCAAGCTGATGATAGACAGTACCAATATTGCTCAGTAAATCAGGTATTTCTCTGTCCGGGAAATGTACTTGCTGCACTGCAATACCCTGAAGGTAGTATTCGAGTGCATCATCCATTCTTTTTAACAGATAATAAACCATGCCCAATGAGTCATATGTTGCTGCAATCAATTGGTAGTTTTCCAGCTCAATAAATAGATTGAGTGCCTTGATATAATGCTCGATTGAGGAGGAGTAGTTTGTGGAATACCTGTAAGCAAGCCCAATAAATGATTCAGTTTGAGCTATTAAATTCTTGTCTCCGACTTCTGTAGTGATAGCAAGAGCTTCTTTATGATACTCCAAGGCATTTATCGGTTCGTTCATTTCAATCATTGTGAGTCCGATACTATTGAGTATTCTCGCACGAAATTCAACAGTATCAGGTTCATCGGCTAGCGATAATGCTTGAAGTAATGTTTCTAATGATTCGCTTTTCCTGAGCTGTTTCCAATACGTCATTCCGAGAGAATGAAGTGTATGCATGATATATCGTTGGTCTCCCAAAGCGCGATAGAGATCAAGGGCTTCCAAAAGAGTTGTTTCTGCTGATTTTACATCGTGCGTATCTCGCAATCGGATGCCCAAACGCAATAAGCTGAGAGCGTAACCGCGTTGCACTTCATGATATTTACTCGTGTTGGGTTTGGTTAGGTTAAGGAGTTCTAGAGAACTTTGCCTGGCTTTTAGTGCGAATTCCTGTGCATCCTCAGGCGAGTGGGCATCGCGAGCGGATTGGTGAAGTGCCTCAATTTCCAATGCCAGAGTTTTGGTTGTGGTTCCCGTTCTCTTCATGTAAGAATCCGATAGATATTCATAAAAGTACTTGCCCTGTATGATACTGATTTAGATATGTAAAATACAAAATTTTTTTATTCTTCCGTGCAAAGACTTCATAACTTCTGTGCAAAGACTTCATAATTCAGTAATTTTAGGGCTAAGTTCGTATTTTTGTAATTATTTTTCGTACATCAATAATTTATTATCAAAGGACATCATGGGAATCGCCTGTGGAATAGTGGGACTGCCAAACGTCGGTAAATCAACTTTATTTAATGCCTTAACTTCGAATCAAGCGGAAGCTGCGAATTATCCGTTCTGTACAATAGACCCTAATGTGGGTGTTGTGAGTGTACCCGATAAACGCTTAGAGATACTTTCCCAAATGTGTAATACAGAACGTACCATACCGACAATAATGGAATTTGTGGATATTGCAGGACTGGTAAAAGGTGCAGCTAGTGGCGAGGGACTCGGCAATCAGTTCCTGTCGCATATCAGAGAGACTGATGCCGTAGCGCACGTTGTTCGATGCTTTACCGATGATAATGTCATCCACGTGGACAATACGATTAACCCACAATCTGACATTGAAACCATCGAAACCGAATTACTCCTAAAAGACGTTGAATCGGTAGAGAAGCGTATGGAAACTGTCAATAAAAAGGCGAGAGGGCAAGATAAGGATGCTAAGGAAGAATTAGAAATTCTTGCACGACTCAAGGAACACCTCAATTCCGGCAAGCAAGCCCGTTTATTCGGTCGTGACGACGATAAAATAGTTGCTGTTGTGAAACAGTGTTTCTTACTGACAGACAAACCTGTTATGTACATTGCCAATACTGACGAAGACGGGCTTAAAAACGGAAATAAATACATTGATCAAGTACGTAAAATTGCTGCTGAAGAAGGCGCGCTTGTCGTACCAATTTGCGCAAAAATCGAAGCGGAAATCGCACAGCTCGACCCAGATGACCGCGAACTCTTCTTACAAGACTTAGGAATGGAGGAATCCGGCTTAGACCGCGTTATCAGTGAGGCATATAAATTACTTGGGCTCATTACCTACCTGACTGCCGGAAAAAAAGAAGTTCGTGCATGGACTGTAAAGAAAAATTCTACGGCTCCACAGGCAGCTGCCGTTATTCACACAGATTTTGAAAAGGGCTTTATTCGTGCTGAAGTAATGAAATATGCTGATGTTGAGCGTTTAGGCAGCGAGCAAGCTGTAAAGGATGCCGGGCTCTACAGGGTGGAGGGTAAGGAATATATCGTACAAGACGGGGATGTGCTGTATTTCCGATTTAATGTGTGATAATTAATAAAAAAATAGCCCATGATTTATAGTCATGGGCTACTTTCTCACATTTTAATCGAAGTTTATTTAGTCCTTAAAGCGATAGCCGACACCTTTCACCGTTTCAACAAGTGGCGCGTATCTGCCTAATTTTTCCCGAACTTTAGAAACGTGTACATCTACTGTTCTGTCCACCACATAGACACTCTCGCCCCAAATTCTCCTCAAAAGCGAATCCCTTGTAAATACTTTACCGCGATTGGAAGCTAAAAAAGCCAAAAGTTCAAATTCTTTCTTTGGGAAGAAACTTTCACGTTCATCAATACGAACCGTGTAGTTTTGACGGTTAATTTCAAGAGTATCAATACAAAGCATTTCCGGAGCCACAATCATTTCTGTACGAACGCGCTCTGCCATTCTCCTGAGAATTGTTTTTACACGGGCTACAAGTACGCGTGGGCTTACCGGCTTTTGAATATAATCGTCCGCCCCAAGTTCCAGACCGATAATTTGGTCAATCTCACCTGTTTTTGCAGTAAGGAATACAATTGAAACTTGAGAAGTTTGCGGGTATTGGCGGAGCATACGGCATACCTCAAAACCATCCAAACCGGGCATCATAATATCCAATATGATTAAATCGGGTAGTTCTTGTTTGGCAATTTCCAATGCCATTGTGCCGTTTGTTGCAGTAAGAACGGTGTATCCTTCTTTTTTTAGATTGTAGGAAATCAAATCTACAATATCCTGTTCGTCGTCCACTACTAAGAGTTTTTTGGGTGTCATCGTTGTTTTTTGATAGTGTATTTTACTATTATCAATTACAAAATTACCGGAATTTTGCTGCGTATTCGCGTAAAATTCACGTAATATTGAATATAACCGCATGAGATTTAATTGTAGTGTAGATTTTGATTAAACCGAAGGGCATATTTTATACTCTATACTTGCGAACTTACAATACCACATTTTTTATTTGGAGATATATTATATGAAATCCTCCCGCAAAATTCTCTTTGGCATATATGGGGCAATCGCTCTGATGTTGTTTTTCGGAAATACCTATGCCCAAGAGTCAAAATCTCCTGCACGTCAGGAACTACACACTCAATTAGTACAATTTGCCAAAACAGAAGTGTTCCCATCGCTGCGTCAGTGGAAATCTGAACTTGATGCAGCAATGACATCTGCTGATTTAGATGCACTTAATGCCTTGCGAAGCAAAGCTGCTGAACTCCGCAAACAAGCACGCTCCTATGGCAAATCAATGCGTGACTCATGGAAAAGTGAAGATTATGCCGAACTCAAATCAAGTCGCGACGGAATGAAGACACTCGGCGACCAACGTGATAAGCTCTTTGCTGAACTCAAACCGATTGCAGTAAAATACGCTTCTACACTCAAATCTATCGGTGAAAGTGCCAAGCCGAAAGTAGAAGTTTGGAAAGAAAAGGGAAAGGCAATCTTCAAAACATGGGCTGAATCGCACCAAGATGAACTCAAGGACGGCAAACATTTCCCGAAACAATGGGGATTTTGGAAACACTTTGGCGACTCTGATAAACGCAAAGCTGTAGCAAGGTTTATGCTTTGGAATGGTGATGAAAATATCATGGATGAAGAAAGCCATCTTGCTCCGCCTTCGATGATGAATCCTGATAATCGCGGCGCAATTGAGCCGACCAATACACCGAACCCCTTTGAATCAAACACAGCAATCAACTTTTCGCTCACAAAAGCTGACAAAGTTTCGCTTAGAGTGTTTGATATAAATGGGAATCCTGTACAAACTATTGTGGATGGAGAATTGCCAGCCGGTAATCATTCGTACGCATTCGCTCCTTCACAATCGGCAAGCGGTACATACTTCTACCGTTTGGAAACGAGCAACGGTGTGCAGCAGAAGACGATGGAGCTGGTGCGGTAAAAGAGGAACTTTTTTTCCAAATAAAATGCCTCAACCAATAATTTTGTTGAGGCATTTTATTTTTTATTTAAAGTCAAGTTGGTTGTTACAACCGACCTCAATAAGTTACCATATAAGGATTGTAATATAAAGTATCAATTGTATCAACTAATTGTCGTCAAATTTTAATAGGTTTTTCAGTAAAGACTTTGCAATAACTGCCTTTACTGAAATTTACTCATGCTTATTGCCCGTACAGTAAAAAGGAAATTTACTAGTACTTCACATATGGTTGTCAATGCTAAAGGAGTTGTAATTGATAATATTTAATCTGATTAATTTTGTAAAATAATTTTACGAAAGTTATAGTGCAAAAATAAAGTATATTTGCACGTAAACAGTTTAACAATTTATTTATTTTAAAGGATTTGTTATGAAGACTTACAAAACAATTAATGTAAAGTGTACTGCTTTGTTGTTCAATGGTATATTTAAACAAGACATACCCGCTTTGTTAAATAAAGAAGCTGCCGATGGGTGGGAGTTCGTTTCAAGTATTACTCAAATACAAGGATTGTTCTTTAAAAGGGTTACGGCGACATTAGTATTTTCTAAAGCATACTAATGTTATTATTAAAAGTCCTGTCAATAACCATCATTGACAGGACTTTACATTGTGATGCTTTTAGCAATAAACAATTTTCAATGACACTTCACATTCTCACTTCAAACGCACTTTAAAAAACTCCACCGCAATCTTCTTCGCATCCTCTGTTGCCACCTTGTCAAATTGCGGATTACTCGGATTAGCAAACGCATGGTCAGCATCGTACGATTTTACCGTTAGTTTCTTACCAGCTTGTTTCATATTATTTTCAAACGCAGCTACCACTTTTGGATTAATCCACTGGTCTTGCTTACCGAAAATCCCCAAAACATCTGCATGAAGTGTTTTCAGTTTAACAACATCAGTTTCAGGCATTCCGTAGTAAATTACGCACGCTTCCGCTTGTTTCCCGGCGAGTAGTGTTGCTTGAAGCGACCACCCGCCGCCGAAGCACCATCCTATCGTACCGATTTTTGCGTTTTGCCCGACGTAGTTAATCGCGGCACGGATAATGGTTTCTGAACGTGCTTTGACAACTTGACCCATATATTTTCCGGCTGTTTCACGGTCTTTGGCAATTTTCCCGTCATAAAGATCAAGAGCAATAACTGTTACATTCGGTAATGACTGTTGAAGTTGCTCTGCTTCACGCTGGATATATTCATTCAAACCCCACCATTCATGAATCATAAATATTACGTTACCAGTCGGCTTGTCTGCTTTTACCTCAAATGCTTTTGCCTCGGTTCCATCAGTAGTTTTGAGCGTTATCCATGTGCCTGTTGTGGGTATGAAATTCATGGCTACCGGCTCAAGATGAGCATTACGGAATGACTTGTCGGTCGTTAATGAGGCGAATTGCTCTGTTGAGCAGCACGATTTTTTCTCTTGGACAATAGGTTTCTTCTCTTTTGCTGTAACAATAAGAGCCAAACCTAAAAACAGGAAGCACGATACAGTAAACATAGTAGAACTCCTCATTATACTGAAAGAAAAATATACTAGATTATACAAATATATAAAATTGTGTAGAAACGCGTAGAGACGCACCATGGTGCGTCTCTACGTTGTAAGCAAAATTTAAAATTAGTATTACTTATCGCATTGGTAGTTCCATCAGCAGGACAACACTGTCTGCGGTGGTATTGATCGTAATTTCATTTGATTCTGTTATTCCAATACCGTCACGCCGACCTATTGAAATGTCATTAGCTTCTATTTCACCTTCGATAACAAAAATATACACTCCGCTTCCTTCATTACGAATATTCCAATACACCTCTGTACCTTTGTCCAAATCACCGAGCGCAAAATATGCATCTTGATTTATCCACAGTGCATTGTCCTTTTCTTCGGGGGAAACCACAACCCGCAGTCTATTCTTACGTTCTTCGTGAGTAAATGCACGTTGGTCATAGCGGGGAGCTATGTTCCGAACTTTTGGGAAAACCCATATTTGCAGTAAATTTACAGTGCCATCGGCAGAAGCGTTAAACTCCGAATGCCTGATTCCGCTGCCCGCCGACATGATTTGCACTTCACCGGCTGAGATTGTCCCCACACCGCCTGTGCTGTCCTTATGGGCGAGCGCACCGATAATCGGAATCGTAACAATCTCCATATTATCATGCGGGTGAGTGGGGAAACCCCCGCCTCCGGCGATAATATCGTCGTTCAGCACACGAAGCATACCAAAATGTACCCGTGAAGGATCCATATAACTCGCAAAGCTAAATGTATGTTTCGCCTTTAGCCACCCATGATCAGCCCCGCCGCGAGTATCTGCCTTGTGAATTACCGTTTGCATTGAAACTCCATGAAATCTATAGAACAAATTAAAAGTAGTAGTTAGTAAACATCTTCACTGAATAAAAAAAGCTACTCACGGTTTATACGTAAGTAGCTGTACTTTTGAAGCAATTTACGATTGCCAAATGACGGTTTTTTGTGAAAAAAATTGCAATGCACTTTTCGCATCGGGCTGTTCAATCAGGCGAATCTGTTGTCTTTAACTGTAGAGTTTTTTTACTTATATCTACGCAAAAACTCAAGACGATCTTGTAATTGTGCAATTGGAATCAGGAGTTTATCTTTGCCCATGATTGCGTCTTCTTGATTAGTAAAGACAAGCTCGTAATCCTTGCTCATTACAATCGCTTCTTCGGGGCAAACTTCCTCGCAGAATCCGCAATAGATGCAACGAAGCATATTGATTTCAAACTTAACGGGATAGCGTTCTTTCTCTTTGGTGGTCTCTGCCGCCTGCACTTCAATCGCCAGAGCTGGGCATACACGTGAACACAAACTGCATGCAACGCAACGTTCACCGTCTTCTTCCAAAACCAAGACAGGGCGTCCACGATATGAACCTGTCGGCTCCCAACGTTCTTCGGGATATTGACGGGTCATAGGGGGCTTGAACATTTGCTTGAGGGTAAGCCCTAAGCCGCGGGCAATTTCAGGCAGATACAGTTTTTCCCAAAAATTGAGACGGTCTTTTTCGGTATTGTGATTAACATTCATGGTTCTTATTCATTGAAAGTTTTGAGAGAATTTTATTGCATAATTCCGTAATGCTTCAAAATAGCCATCACTGCACCGGTAATAACGATATTAGCAAGCGCAAGCGGAAGCATTACCTTCCAGCCGAGATTCATCAATTGGTCGTAACGGAAACGGGGAATAGACCAACGTACCCAGATAAAGAAAAAGAGAATCGGGACTAATTTAGCAGTGAACACTCCAAATTGCACCAAAGCTACCAATGGCGAGCCGGCAGGCAAAGCAAGTGCCTCGTACAGTCCCGGTACTTCCCACCCGCCCAAAAAGAGCAATACCATCATAGCGGATGCAGTCACCATATTGGCATATTCGGCTAGGAAGAAAAGTCCGAATTTCATACCGGAAT
Source organism: uncultured Chitinophagaceae bacterium (assembly GCA_964527785.1). Taxonomy (GTDB): domain Bacteria; phylum Bacteroidota; class Ignavibacteria; order Kapaibacteriales; family UBA961; genus JADJXV01. The sequence continues at coordinate 8,679 of CAZGNO010000049.1, read as the reverse complement.
ACTCGGTATGATAACCGCCTACAAGTTCTGGTTCAGCTTCGGGAAGGTCGAACGGTGTACGGTTCGTCTCAGCGAATGACGCCACCAAAAAGATAACAAACGCAAGCGGTTGAAGAAATATATTCCATTTTCCTCCGGCTTGGGCATGAACAATCTTTGTCAAATCAAGCGAACCGGCAATCATCAACACACCGATAAGCGAAAGTCCCATCGAAAGTTCGTAGGAAATCATTTGTGCAGCAGAACGCAAACCACCAAGAAGGGAATATTTATTATTCGATGACCAACCGGCAAGAGTAATCCCATAGACTCCGACGGATGACATAGCAAGAACAAACAGGAGTCCGATATTAATGCCCGGAGCAACCGTCATGAAAACCTCTTTGTCGCCAACCATAAACGAATCGCCGAACGGGATAACTGCATAGACAGCCATTGCCACGCCGATTGAAATAATCGGTGCGATAAAGTGAAGTTTCTTATCGGCGAGAGTAGGAATAATGTCTTCCTTCAAATAGAGTTTGAACACATCGGCAAATGATTGGAAAAGACCAAGCGGACCCACCCGGTTCGGACCTATCCGATTATGCGCCCATGCCGAAATCTTCCGCTCAAAATACACCAAATATGCAGCAGCCATCAGCAGCCCGTTCACAATTAAAAAGACTTTTGCCACCAGAATCAATATATCAGTAAGTAAAGGAGACATAATACTTTCATCAAAGAAAAATAAATATTGTTGTTTTTGATGTATTCTGTATGCTTAGTTCGGCTTCAAGGTATGAGATTGATACACAACACCTTTTGGCTCGGGCGAACCTGCCTTGCCGAGTGTCAATCCTTGAAATTCTTGCAAAAGGTCATAGCTCATCCCCGAAAAAGCGCCGATATGATTACTTATATCCTTGAATACGCTTTCAGAATTGGAATAATGCCAATTTGCTCCAAGTTTATTTGCAATGTCTTGAATTATCTGCCAGTTTTGGCGGCAATTACGGCGTTCTCCGCGTGCCCAGCGGTCGTTCGATGCACCGAATTTATCCCAGCGGCTCATCTCAAGCCCTTCGATGCGCTCGTGTTCTTGGGTAGCAACGGCGGGCTGAACATATTGAACCCGTTTGTTCATATTTGTGAATGTACCTTCGAGTTCGGCGTAGGTTGTACTTGCAAGTACGACGTGTGCAAAAGCTGTTGTGGCATTGTGATTGGAAGCGTGAACTATCAAGCATTCCACGCTGCTTATTGCTGATGCAAGAGCAGGGTTCGAGGCAATATCATCACCCATTACATAGATGGCTTTGATAGTGTGTTGCTTGATTCTATCAGCCAAGTCGTCCATTGAAGTACCCGATGCCGACTCGTGCTTTACACCTACTTCGGCAGCACCATGAGAGTTCGGGGTGCGGTCATTCGTGCGGAGGAATTTATCGGCAAAATGAGTATCAAGATGGCGGGGGAAATCAATATTATGTGTCTTGAGAGTGTTGTGTGCAAATTTTGCAAGCAAGTAATTGTCTTCATTCGTTCCGCGGGCAGACCCGATAACCATAATTTCCGATGGTTTGTAGTTCTTTAATAATTCTGCTGCACGGGCAGTTGCAGCATCCCACGAAGCTGGGGAGAGCGCATTGCCTGAGCGAATCATCGGGGAAGAAATACGATTTTCGTTTACAAATTTATATTGGGTAAGGCGGGCATCATCGCACATCCAATATTGATTGACGTGCATATTGGTGCGCGGTTCGAGGCGGAGGATTTCGTTGTTACGAACACCCACCTTAATATTACATCCGCGTGAACATCCGGGGCAAATCGAATCGGTAAAGCTCATTTCCCACACCCGTGAGGTGAACCTGAAATCTATACTGGTGAGTGCGCCTACAGGGCAAATATCAATTACGTTCATTGAGTACGGGCTGTCGAACGCTGTACCGGGGAATGTTTCGATGGTAACGTGATCACCTCGCTGAACAAAGGTCAGCACCGGTTGCTCGGCAACTTCATCGGCAAACCGTATGCACCGTGAACAGGAAATGCATCGTTCAGCATCAAACATCACATTCGGACCTAATTCAACACGTTTCTCTTTTTGATTTTTCCGTTCATCGTAGCGGCTTTGACCTTTGGAATGAAGAAAACCGTATTCCTGGAGTTTACACTGTCCTGCTTCGTCGCAAATAGGGCAGTCGAGCGGGTGATTAATAAGAAGAAACTCCATGATAGCGTTTTGGGCGTGTTCGGTACGCTCGCCTTTGGTATCTATCACCATGCCGTCTGCTACAGGAGTAGCACAAGCGATTGCGAGCTTAGGTCCCCAATTGATTACCGGATTGCCATTCTCGTCACGTTCCAAAGAGCCGTCCTGACCTTTGCGTTGAAATCCTGTGTTAACCAAGCACATACGGCAGTTACCCGAAACGGTAAGACCGGGATGCCAACAAAAATGAGGAATGTCTATGCCGTTATCAAGTGCGGCTTCAATAATAGTTTTTCCGGCTGAAGTTTCAATACGTTGACCGTCAATAGTAATCTGGGGCATGAATTTCTCCTTGATTCAGGAATAAAGTAAGAGAAACGCTCGAATCTAATTCTGCAATTACACACAAATCCAGATGCAAATTACAATTTTTTGAGATTGTAGGAAAAAGGAAAATCGTAAATCATTGCTTGTTAGCGAAAATCTTCGGTAATATTGTCTGCTTTTGTGTAGCGTTATGCAAATTTATAGGGGCACTACGGGTACATTGGGTACGATATTCATGGATTGTTATGAATCATTATCCAAATGAAGCATTTGCTAAAAGGAAGTTTTTTATAAAAGGTTATATTTAACCATCGTAAATCTTTGGTATAGGCATAATCTGTTAAATGTGCTTCTAACTAACCTATCGTACTAAGTTACCAATGAAACGACTGGAGCTTCTGCGCCCTTTTGTGCCTTTTGTGATAAAATCTTCTGTACAACTTGAATTGGACAAAGAATATCCCATCACCAAAAAAAAAGTTTACCTCCCAAATCTGTATCTTCATTTTTTACGCCCGTCAATAATTAGTGATTTTGTAAGTTTGTACTAAAGAAAATGTAGGATTCCCAAATCCCCAAATACGCCAGTCGAAACGAATGATTCAACTCCCAAAGCATATCCAAGAACTTACGCCCTATAAACCAGGGCAATCAGTGGCAGAAATTCAGCGGTTGTATGGTATAGAAAAAGTAGTAAAACTCGCTTCCAATGAAAATCCATTAGGAAGTTCTCCTCGTGCGCTCAAGGCAATTAGTGAATGGTCTGAGAAAGCATATATATATCCTGATGGCGGTTTGGAACTGCGTGATTGTCTCGCAAAAAAATTTAACCGCCGGATGGAAAATATCATTTGTCATAGCGGTTCGGATGCACTCATTCACTTGGCACTTCGCACTTTTTTGGATTCTGGAGATGAACTTGTTTCTTCTCACGGAACATTTATAGGGTTTCAGGTTGCGGCAAAACTTCACGGGTATCCGGTAAAATATGTTCGACAGTCGTCAGACTACCGATTTGATGTAGAAGCTCTTGTAGCTGCCCTTACTCCTCGTACCAAAATTCTTTACCTTGCCAATATTAACAATCCCACCGGAACATTTTTTAGCGCAGAAGAATTTGTTTGGTTGATGGAACGGGTTCCGCAAAATGTTTTAGTCATTATGGATGAGGCATATAATGAATACAGCCGTTTTATGTTCCCTGATTTTCCCGACAGTTTGGAATACACCTATGAAAATGTGTTGACTTTGCGGACATTCTCGAAGGTATATGGTTTGGCAGGGCTAAGGGTTGGGTATGGGATTGCATCTGAGGAAATAATTGCACCGATGCTTCGGGTAAAACTGCCGTTTGAACCAAATACACTTGGGCAGTATGCCGCAATTGCTGCCTTAGATGATGAAGAATTTTTAGAAAGAACAATTCGACTCAATGCAGTAGGGATTCAACTGTTCACCAAAGAGTTCGCAAGAATAGGTTTGAAATTTCCAAATTCTGCGGGGAATTTCGTGATGGTTGATTGTGATAATGCGGAGAAGGCCCAAGACTTATACATGGGATTGTTAAAACGGGGATTTATTACCAGACCCTTAGGTGGATTTTCGTTGCCGCATTGCATTCGTATAAGTACAGGGACTGCGGAGCAGAATGATGCACTTGTAGTTGCTATCGAAGATGCAGCACGAGAAGTATTTGTAAATTGATTCTGAATTACAATAAAGGAGTATAATCTATGGTAAGAGCAGACGGACAAGCGGCAGATTTTTTGCCGCTGAATGGAACAGATTACATTGAATTTTACGTGGGAAATGCCAAACAAGCCGCCTATTATTACCAAGTGGCGTTTGGATATGAACTCATAGCATATGCCGGACCCGAAACCGGTGTTCGGGAATATGCATCGTATGTTTTGAAGCAAGAGAAAGTTCGTTTGGTTCTTACAACGCCTATGCAACCCGATTCACCGATAAACGAACATATCAGCAAACATGGCGATGGAGTGAAAGTACTCGCAATTTGGGTGGATGATGCCGCGTATTCATGGAAAGCAACCACAGAGCGTGGAGCAAAAAGCTATGAAGAACCGAAGACACTGACCGATGAATTTGGTGAGGTCAAAGTGTCTGCTATCCATACGTATGGTGATACTATTCACCGATTCGTCGAACGCAAGAATTACAACGGTGCGTTTATGCCCGGCTACAGGGCAACTGAGAGTAAATTTAAAACAGAACCTGTCGGATTACTGCACGTTGATCACTGCGTAGGGAATGTAGAGCTTGGCAAGATGGACACTTGGGTGAAATTCTACGAAGACGTAATGGGCTTCAAGCTCATCCTGACCTTCGATGACGAGGACATCTCAACAGAATATTCTGCACTGATGAGCAAGGTCGTTTCCAATGGAACGGGCTACGTGAAGTTTCCAATAAATGAACCGGCAGCGGGCAAGAAAAAATCTCAAATTGATGAATATTTGGAATTCTATCACGGACCCGGTGTGCAGCATATCGCAATTGCTACCCATGATATTATTGCTACCGTCTCGGAATTGCAACGTCGTGGTGTGGAGTTCTTGCGAGTCCCGGCTACGTATTATGATACAGTTCTGGACAGGGTGGGAAAAATTGACGAAGATATTGCACCTCTTCGCGACTTGGGAATATTGGTAGATAGAGATGATGAAGGGTATTTGCTGCAAATCTTTACAAAGCCGGTAGAAGACCGTCCGACTCTATTTTATGAAATCATTCAACGAAAAGGTGCCCGCTCGTTCGGTAAAGGTAACTTTAAGGCACTTTTCGAGGCAATCGAACGCGAACAAGCACTTCGCGGTAATCTATAGAAACAATCTTTGATAAAATTAAATAATACTATTTTTATAATAATTTGTTGAACTATTAGAGGGATATAATAATGGCAGCTACATCTGCAAACGGCGACGCGCCAAAATATTTTGAAATTCCATTTTTTGAATCAGTAAACCAAAATTTTGATAAGGCGGCAATGCTGCTTGATCACCCGAAAGGTCTTTTAGACCAAATCCGTGCATGTAATTCTGTCTATTATATGCAATTCCCTGTTCGAATAAAGGGTGATATCCAAGTGATTTCAGCTTGGAGAGCCGAGCATAGCCATCACAAACTGCCTTGCAAGGGTGGGATTCGCTATAGTGAAAACGTTAATCAAGACGAAGTGATTGCTCTTTCAGCACTTATGACATATAAATGTGCTGTTGTGAACGTTCCGTTCGGCGGTGGTAAAGGCGGCATTAAAATTAATCCGAAAAAATATAGCGAAGAAGAATTGGAACGGATAACCCGCCGATACACTGTAGAGCTTATTCACAAAAACTTTATCGGTCCATCGGTGGATGTACCGGCACCCGATTATGGAACAGGTGCACGCGAAATGGCTTGGATTGCCGATACATATCAAACATTCGTAGGAAAAGAAATTGATGCACTTGCTTGCGTTACCGGTAAACCTATTCCTCAGGGCGGTGTTCGCGGTCGGACGGAAGCTACAGGACGCGGATTGTTCTTCGGTGTACGTGAAACGTTGAACGATCTGGAGTTGATGAAAAAGATTAACATGACACCCGGCTTGGACGGCAAGACAGTAATTGTTCAAGGGTTTGGAAATGTGGGTTATCATGCAGCCAAATTTCTCAGAGAAGGCGGGGCAATTGTTGTTGGTATAATTGAGTGGGACGGTGCTGTAATTGACCCGAAAGGAATTGATATTGAAGCATTGGATGCGCATCGCAAGGCAACAGGTTCAATTACCAATTACCCGTATGGAACTACCATCGAAAATGGAAATTCTGTACTTGAATATGAGTGCGATATACTTGTTCCGTCGGCACTCGAATCACAAATTACCGATCGCAATGCTCCAAACATAAAAGCAAAAATTATTGCTGAAGGAGCGAATGGTCCTATTGTAGCTTCTGCTGAAAATATATTGCTCGAAAAAGGTGTGTTAATTATTCCTGATATGTATTTGAATGCAGGCGGTGTAGTTGTGTCGTATTTTGAGTGGCTGAAAAATATTTCGCACGTCCGTTTCGGAAGAATGGACAAACGGTTTGAGGAAAGTGGAAACTTGCGACTCGTATCGGTTGTTGAGCGTATGACTGGCAAATCACTTACTACCGAAGAGCGAAATTTGTTAATTCGTGGTGCAGACGAAGAAGATTTGGTAAACTCAGGGTTGGAAGATTCGATGATAACTGCTTATCATGAAATTATGGATATTTGGAGAAGACGAGATAATGTGAAAGATATGCGAACAGCAGCATTTATTTCGGCTATTGACAAAATTGCTCAGGCATATTTCCAAATGGGTATTTTCCCATAAAAAAGAATTGTTGACTAAGATTTATAAGAAAAAGGCGTGAGAAACTGCATAGTCAAGGGATCACGCCTTTTCAAATAATAATAGTTTTTTGTAAGGAAATAGTTGAAATTACTGTTTTTATGGCGGATGAGTGAGGAATAGAATGGAAGAACCGACGAAAGAAGAACATCAGGCGATACTGGTAGGAATTACCGGGGGTATCGGCAGCGGCAAATCCACTGTTTCGGATATGATAGAACAACAGGGTTTCTCTGTATTGAATGCAGATATTTTTGCGGCGGTATTGATGGAAACGAAACCTGAAATTCGCTCGAAGCTCTTTGACTTTTTTGGTGGGAAAATTTTTCGGGATGATGGTAAGGTTAATAGGGAATATTTGGCTTCCAGAGTTTTTGGTGAGGAGAAATCACACAAAGACGCGCTTAAAAAATTGAATATGATAGTCCATCCTTTTGTGCTGGACGAACTGCTCGCTCACGCAGAGACATTAGCGTCAGAAGGTGAAACTTGTATTTTTATCGAAGTACCGCTTTTGTACGAAATCGGTTTGGAAGATGCCTTCGACTATGTAATATTAATAACCGCTCCCGATCTGCTGAGGATAGAGCGGGTAATGGCACGAAGTGAACTCACTGCTGATCAAATCCGTGCAAGGATGGCGGAACAAGCATCTCCGGAACACATGAAAGCAATTGCAGATTTTGTGATAGAAAATACAGGAACTGTCGAGAAGCTACAGCAATCGGTTGATTTCTTACTGTCTGTCATACCGCTTCTTCCACCAAAAGAGCCCGATGATGAAAACATCGAGGAATCAATCTAAAATTTTAGAGTTTTCAGTTTAACTTTTTTTGCGAAGTTGGTGGATTCAGTACTCTATAAATCAAGTATTTTACATGAGAATTACCCGTTCGTTAGTTCCTAATTTATTCACTCTGGCGAATTTATTTTCCGGTTTTTCTGCGATTATTCTAACATCGGAGGGGAAGTTTGGAGAAGCAGGGGTGTTTATTTTGGTTGCGGGAATTTTCGATATGCTTGACGGAGTAATGGCACGGCTTACGAAATCCACGAGTGAACTGGGCGTAGAATTAGATTCTTTGTGTGATGCTGTTTCATTTGGGGTAGCTCCTGCGTTTATGTTGTATAAAGCTGAGTTTTATGATGTACCGACCTACGGAATATTACTGGCAGCTCTTCCTGCATTGGCAGGCGTTTTTCGTTTGGCACGGTTTAATGCGGAGCTGTCGAGCTTGGAGGATAAATTGTATTTTACCGGAATGCCAATTCCTGCCGGTGCTTTGACGATTGTATCATTTATTGTCTTTTTTTATGTCGGGGCAGCCGGACAAACGCTGGCAGACTGGGGAATAGTCGGTGATTCCAAAGTTGTAATGCTTGGAGTAATTACAGCGATTGTTTCACTAGCAATGGTAAGTAGAATAAAGTATGATAATATGCCTCGTCCTTCGCTTCGGTCAATAAAACAAAACCCACTGGTATTTATAGTTGCAATTGTCGGAATCATTGCGGCAATCCTTACAAAAGGTGTAAGTGTTTTCCCCTTTATGATGATATATATTATTGTTGGTGCAGTCCGCCATAGTTTAGTTTGGTTTAGGGAGCGGAATAATCATGATGATGAAGAATTGGAATAGATTGAAAATGTACGATTGCTATTCATTTGATTAAGTGCTGAGACAAAAATAATTGTTTCGGTAAATATCCATAATTTGTCAAGTAATTGAACACTTCGACTACGCTGTAAATGACATCTCTTACATTGCCCGTC
>CAZGNO010000048.1:0-28543 GCA_964527785.1 uncultured Chitinophagaceae bacterium | reverse complement strand
CAGAATGACGGGCAATGTAAGAGATGTCATTTACAGCCCGTCGTTGTTCAATTATTTGCCAAATTATGGATATTTACCGCAACAATTATTTTTGTCTCAGCACTTACTAGGACAGAATTAATTGAAAAATTAAAAAGTGCTGTCATTCTAAGGGATTCTTAGATCGAAGAATCTCCGCAACGCACTACACTATTGGGCTTAATCTTCTCCGGCGTCTGGAATGATAGTGCATATAGAATTTAAAGAACCTGTCCTACTACTTTACTTAATTCCGCACAGTTTCAGATTCATTTATTGCTTCAAAAAACACAGCAAAATCTAGTTCACCCTTTCACAACAACGTCCCTCGAAGGAGCCACACAGCAAAGGAAAAATAAATAACAATCCCTGTTACATCTACAAGCGTAGCTACAAACGGCGCAGACGATGCTGCAGGGTCGAATTTTAATTTCTTGAGTAGGAAAGGAAGCATCGAGCCGCTTAACGACCCCCAAAGAACAACACCCACAAGCGAGAACGAAACGGTTAACGCAACCAAGAAATAATGTTCACCGTAAATATTCGAGAACTTAGACCAAACTACAATTCTAAAAAATCCAATTACACCGAGAATTGCACCTAAAAGTAATCCCGATAGAAATTCACGGCGCATTACCCACCACCAATCCCTCAGTGTTACTTCACCAAGCGAAATTGCACGTACCATAAGGGTTGCTGCCTGCGAGCCGGAATTGCCCCCGCTCGACATAATAAGCGGAAGAAAAAGCGAAAGAACAATTGCTTTTTCCAATGCACTCTCAAAATAAGATAAAGCAGTAGCAGTAAGCATCTCACCAAGAAACAAAATTACTAACCATCCTGCCCGTTTTCTGACCATCCCGAAAAACGAGATGGTATTATAGGGTTTATCCAGTGCCTCCATCCCTCCGAATTTCTGGAAATCTTCTGTTGCTTCTTCTTCAGAAATATCCATCACGTCATCAAAGGTAACAATACCAATCAGTACCCCTCCAGAATCCACTACCGGTAATGCCGGAATATCATATTTTTCCATTGCCCGCACTGCTTCTTCCTGGTCATCGAATGCAGACACACTTATTACATTCAAATCCATAATGCTGTGTACCGAATCCTTCGGGTTGGCAAAAATAAATGCCTTGAGCATTATGTCATCAACTAGTACCCCATTACTGTCGGTAACATAGATACGGTTGATGGTTTCGCTGAGTTTACCGTAATTTCTGATATGTTCGAGTGCTTGCTCAATTGTCCAGTCTGCTCTGATTGATACGAAATGTGGTGTGGTAAGTCGTCCTATACTTTTTTCAGGGTAGCCGAGAAGCTGCCTGGCTTCTTTTAATACTTCCGGTGACAGTAAATTCAGGAGTTTTTGAGTGGCTTCAGCAGGTAATTCTTCTAATAGTGTTGTACGGTCATCTGGGGTAAGTTGAGCGAGGATTTCGCGTGTTTCTTGATTGGTAAGTTCACGGAGAAGTTCGTCTTGTTGCTCGGAATCCAAATAGGAAAAAACATCCGCAGAAATCTGACGTGGTAATGAACGGAACAGCAAAACACGGTCGGATTCTTCTACATCTAACATTAAATCTGCAATTTCGGGCGGTTCCCACGAGCCGAGCACCTCACGTAAATCTGACCATTGGTGCAGTTCGATTAATTCTTTGATTTCCGGTTTAAGAAGTTCTTTGAGCATAAAATATCCAGATATTCCGGCTGTTACGTTTTATTTACTACAAAATTACCACTTACAACGCACCTATTTATCATTAAATATTCAAAGCAAAACTCCATTCAATTATCAAATCTGAATACAGACATCTCAAAATAAGATTGATTAAAATCCGTATATTGTAATTCTTATTTCTCATCAGAATCAGATAAATTCTGTTCCGGAAAAAGTTTTAGGGATATCCAAGTGTTCTTTCTTCCTGACAATTCTACTGCTTACTAAATAATCACACAATGCAGCCCCAAGACGATAAACTCTACAAACAGCTCGATGTCTCCCTGCTCAAACGTTTATTGCAATATCTCAAGCCGTATATCCGGTGGATAGGTGCGGGCTTTTTGTTGGCAATCATATCATCGTCGCTCCCGCCGCTTCGCCCGTATCTTACAAAGATTGCGATTGATGATTACGTCGTAACATCAGACAGTGGTGGTCTGCTTGAAATGACTTTCCTCGTTATTGGAGTGCTGGTTTTGGCGGCTGTTGTGCAATACTCACTCACCTACCTAATGCAATGGATAGGACAAAAAGTACTGCTGGATATACGTCTTGCTGTATTTAAACACATACAAAAGTTTTCACTGAGATACTATGATACAACTCCTGTCGGACGATTAATTACCCGTGTTACAAACGATGTAGAGGCACTCAATGAACTCTTTTCATCGGGTGTGGTACTGATTATTGCCGATGCGCTGCTGATATTGGCGATTGTTTGCTTCATGCTTATTACAAGCTGGAAACTGACGATTGCCACAATTGCAGTGCTCCCCCTTCTGTTCATTGCAACAACGATATTTCGTAGGAAAGTAAGGGTAGTTTATGCCCAAATCCGAACTCAAATTGCCCGAATGAACTCATTTTTGAATGAGTATATTACAGGAGCAACCACCATTCAGCTTTTCTCCCGTGAGAAACCCCAATTCGATACCTTTAACGAAATAAATGATACTCATACAAAATTACAATTACGGTCAGTTGGTTATTATGCCCGCTTTTTTCCGGTCGTGGAAATGATTGGTTCGCTTGCTCTCAGTGCCATTATTTGGTTCGCAGCCAGAACGATATTTTCGGGAGAAATGACCGTTGGCGTTCTAATTGCATTTATGCAGTATTCTGAAATGTTCTTCCGTCCGATTCGAGATTTAACTGAAAAGTATAATACACTACAAAGCGCCATGGCTGCGGCTGAACGGATTTTTGGACTTCTGGACACAGAGAATGCAATCGAAGACGCTCCTGATGCAGTAGCAATGGGTTCATTCAATCACTCTATTGAATTTAATAACGTGTCGTTTGCGTATGATGGCAAAACACCGGTATTGAAGAATCTCAGTTTTACCCTGAGAAAAGGCGAAACTATTGCCATTGTAGGGGCAACAGGCAGCGGTAAAAGTTCGATTATTAATCTTATCTGCAGGTTCTACGATTTTCAGGAAGGCGATATCTTGATTGACGGGCGAAGCATTCGCTCAATTACACAGGCATCGTTGCGTTCAAGAATCGCTCTGGTGTTGCAAGATGTTTTCTTATTTTCAAGAAGTATAAGTGACAATATTTCGCTGGGACGTGATTTTATTTCAGAAGAAGCAATTCGTGAAGCAGCAGTCGCTCTCGGTGCATCAGAATTTATTGAGGAATTGCCTAGCGGTTACGATACTCATATGATTGAACGTGCTGCAAATCTTTCAGTAGGGCAAAAGCAGCTTATTTCATTTAGTCGTGCTTTGGCTACTAATCCGGATATTCTGATTCTGGACGAAGCCACTTCAAGTATTGATACAGAAACCGAGCAACTCATTGAACGCTCTATTGACAGATTGCTCGAAGGGCGTACCTCAATTGTTATAGCTCACCGTCTCTCAACTATCCAACACGCGGACAAAATTGTAGTTCTGCATCAAGGTGAAATTCGCGAAATGGGTACTCATCAAGAGTTGCTTGCCCTAAAGGGACTCTACGCCAAACTACATAGACTGCAGTATAAAGAGCAGATGATTGGTTAGTTTTTATTACAAGATATTCTCAATTCGTGCATATACTTCTTCTACATCAGCATTACCGTCAACGGAAATCAATTTCCCGTTTTTAGTGTAATAGTCTAGAAGAGGAGCGGTTTGATTGTTATAAATATCCAATCGGTGACGAATCACACTCTCCTCATCATCTTTGCGACCTCGTTTCAGCATTCGACTTACGATCTCATCGTTAGCAACTCTGATATTGATAACACTATAAATCTCCTTACCTATCCCAGCCAGAATTGAATCGAGTGCTTCCGCTTGGCTTTGATTTCTTGGGAAACCATCGAATATACACCCTACTGCATATTCAGGTTTACTCATAGCTTCTTTTACAATTCCTGTAACAATCTCATCAGAAACAAGTTGACCGGATTCTACGATTTGTTTGGCTATTCTTCCCAGTTCAGTCTGAGCTGCTATCGCTTGCCGCAATGCCTCACCGGTTGATAAATGTGGAATGTTCTTTCTCTCGGCAAGAAGTGCAGCTTGCGTTCCTTTGCCCACTCCGGGCGCACCAAATAGCACAATAATCATTCATTCTCCATGATAAAGTATTATAAGCCAAATTATTAACGGCAGAACCGACATTATAGCCATGCAGAGTGCCGTATAGCATCGTTTTTCTGCAAAAATACAGATAAAAGCTAAAATAGAATACAGTTGCACTTATTCTGTGTTATTTTACGGATAACAGCTTCTGATGAAAAATGTGTATTTACTAAACGTAACCTCTATGAAATACATATGAAATCATCGTAAATTTCATTGAATTATCAATTTTAGCCCAATGCTTCCGCTTCTGCAAATGCTACTTCACCTTCGGCTATATCCAATGCCATTTCGTCGGGAGTTCCAAACACTGAGGCGCGAACATCGTCGAATTCACCCTCCCACCGAGCCACTACAACTGTAGCCAGGCAGTTTCCAAGTAGATTTACAGATGTCCGTGCCATATCCATCAGTTCATCCACTCCAAAAATTACTGCTACACCCACCGCTCCAATTCCCGGAGGAAGTGACGGGATGCTATTGAGCGTGGCTAGCAATATTACAAGCGATGCTCTCGGCACAGCTGCAACACCTTTCGAGGTAATCATCAAAGAAAGCATCAACATTACCTGCTCGCCAAAGCTATAATGAAATCCCGGATTGGTAGTTTCCACAGCTTGAATTACAAATACCGAAGCCATCGCAAGGTAGAGTGTCGTTCCGTCTAGATTAAAGCTGTATCCGGTCGGCATTACGAACCCTACAATACGCTTTGGGACACCGAAACGTTCCATTACCTCCATTGCTTTGGGAAGAGCAGATTCACTGCTTGTGGTCACAAATGCAATCGTAAACGGTTCGCGGATTGCCCTCAAGAACTGCTTAATAGGTACGCGCGCAATCAAAGCGACCGTACCCAACACGATTACCACAAATAATATGAGAGCTAAGTAAAGCGAACCGATAAGCATTCCCAAATTTTTCAACACATCAAGTCCTTGATGCCCTATTGTTGCTGCCATTGCCGCACCAACGCCAAAAGGTGCAAACATCATTACATAGTTCGTGAATTTGAACATCACTTGAGCCAGCGATTCACAGAAACGAAGGACTGGCTTGCCTTTGTCCCCAATTGCCGAAACTGCCATTGCAAAGAGAATTGAGAACGCTACGATCTGTAATACATCACCACGAACCATTGACTCGATAACACTCGAAGGGAAAATATGAACAATCGTCTGTATAAGTGTTTTAGGATGATTTTGGGCAATTGTGCCAAGTGTGCTTGTATCTGCATTGAGTACTACACCTGCACCCGGTCGAACAATATTTACAACCGCCAATCCAAGAAATAAAGCAATGGTTGTGACAATTTCAAAGTAGAGTATTGACTTTGCCCCCATTCGTCCGATTTTTTTCAAATCACCGCCACCGGCTATGCCGATAACAATAGTAGAAAACACAAGAGGGGCAATAATAGACTTGATCAAGTTCAGAAAAATATCACGTAAGAACGAAATGTCTTTTCCGAAATCCGGGTATGCCCAACCAATGAGTAGCCCAACCACCAAACCAGCAAGAATTTGGGTTGTAAGTGAGAATTTCCACCATTTCTTAATGGCTGTTGCCGAAGATTGCTGAGAAATCGTCATAAGGTTTTTTTGTAAAAGTGACTTTATTATCTTATTATTAAAACTGCTCCAAAACTCTAACGTCATTTTCATACAGCAAACGAATATCATCAATTCCTGTACGCAGCATTGTAACCCGTTCGATACCAAATCCAAACGCATATCCGCTGTATATTTCGGGGTCAATCTTGCAGTTTTTCATAACATTAGGATGTACCATTCCGCAGCCGCATATCTCTAGCCAACCGGAATACTTACAAATACGGCACCCCTTGCCTCCGCATAAATAGCAAGAAATATCCACCTCAGCACTCGGTTCAGTGAATGGGAAATACGACGGACGGAAACGGAATTTAGAATCTGAACCGTACATTTCTTTCGCAAAAGAAATAATCGTCCCCTTCAGTTCGGCAAAAGTTACGTTTTTGTCAATGCACAATCCTTCAACCTGGTGGAACTCAGCCAGAGCGCGCGCACTAATCGCTTCATTCCGATACACTCTTCCGGGCATAACAGATCGTATGGGAGGTTGTTGCGACTGCATCAATCGGATTTGAACGGATGAAGTGTGTGTACGCAAGAGCAAGTCGCTTCGCTCATCTTTAATAAAGAAGGTATCTTGCATATCGCGGGCAGGATGGTCGGGTGCAAAATTCAGTGCCTCGAAATTATGATAGTCATCTTCCAAATCGGCAGATTCAGCTACTGAAAATCCCATTTTGCGGAAAACTGATAAGATTTCATCGAGAGTTTGCATGATAGGATGAACACTCCCTTTTTTGTTGCGTCTTCCTTCAAGGGTTACATCAATCTTTTGCGTTTGGTTTTTACCGGATTCATACTGCTGTTTTAATCTTGCGAATTCATTGTCAGCAAAAACTCTCAGAAGGTTCAGTTCCTTGCCCACTGCCGGCTTATCTTCCTTGGGAACTTCACGTAAGCGTTCAATAAGTCCAGTTAGTGTCCCCTTCTTGACAAGATGAGTCAGACGGAATTGTTCTAGGGTTTCAAGGGATGAAATTGCAGAAATTTCAGTTTCGATTTGAGAACGGAGAGTAATAATTTCATTCAGCATGAGAATTTAGATTGGTAATTGATAGTATTTATTAAGAAGTCATTCAAAAAAGAAAGGGCATTCATCACTGAATGCCCTTGCAACTTACGAAAAAAACTGAAAACAACCGTAAATCCGAAATTCAATCTATCATATATGCACTGCTTATTTCAGGATGGGTCAAAGTCAAAAAGCAAAAGGGCGTTCATCGGTGAACGCCCTTGCAACTTACGAAAAAAACTGAAATCTACCCTACTGCTTTGCGAAGAATAACAGCAAAAACTGCGGGTTGATTCATCGCCATATCAGCAAGAATTTTACGATTAATCGAAATATTCTTTTGCTTAAAAGCGTTCATCAGTTTGGAATAGGTAGTGCCGTTTAATCTGGCGGCAGCATTTATCCGAACAATCCACAAACTGCGAAAAAGTCGTTTTTTACGGCGACGATCGCGATATGCATGAGAAAGTCCTTTTTCAATATGGTTTTTGGCAACAGTCCAAACTTTACTTCTGGCTCCCCAATATCCTTTGGCAAGTTTTATAAACTTACGGCGACGGCGGTGGGAAGCTACTTTATGTGTAGAACGTGGCATGACGTTACTCCTTAAAAATTAAGATGAGGGCAAAGGGAGAGCTTCTTATATTCCCCTTTACCACAAAAAAAATATTGCTTCAGTTTAGCGCAGAGCTAGAGCGCGTTGGATGAGCTTCATATCCGCTACATCAATCAGACCTGCCTTGCGTAAGTTACGTTTACGCTTGCGTGTTTTTGACGTGAGAATATGGCGCACAAATGCATGATTACGGCGAATCTTTCCGCTACCTGTTACGGTAAAACGTTTTTTCGAGCCGGATTTTGTCTTCATTTTGGGCATTGAAACACCTAAGATT
Organism: uncultured Chitinophagaceae bacterium; assembly: GCA_964527785.1. Taxonomy (GTDB): domain Bacteria; phylum Bacteroidota; class Ignavibacteria; order Kapaibacteriales; family UBA961; genus JADJXV01. The sequence continues at coordinate 20,705 of CAZGNO010000048.1, read as the reverse complement.
AAATAAAAATAAACTACAAGAGAACTGTTTAACTACGAAAACTGTCAAATTTTTGGACTACCGACAAGTGGCTCCGGCTGCTCGCCTTCTTTCTTTTTCTTTACTTTTTCTGGTGCGAGCGTTACTGATAGTGAACGCCCCTCAGAGTGAATGGGTTGGTCTATTTTGGAATAGTCGGCAAGTGCTATCACAAACCGCTCTAATAGCGCAAGACCAATTTCTTGGTGGACTATTTCGCGCCCCTTGAACATCACGGTTGCCTTTACCTTATGTCCGTCTTCAAGAAAATCAATAGCATGACGTGTTTTAAAATCAAAATCATGAGTATCGGTACGCCATTTAAAGCGAACTTCTTTGAGAAGTTGCTGATGCTGTTGCTTCTTTTGTTCCTTCTCGCGCTTTTGAAGCTCATAGAGAAACTTACCGTAATCTATGATTTTACAGACGGGCGGAACAGCTTGAGGAGCAATCTCAACTAAGTCTTTTTCTTCTGTATTGGCTAAATCCAATGCAGCGGATGTACTCATAATGCCAAGCATTTTCCCGTCTTCATCCACAACACGCACTTGAGGAACGCGAATATCCTCGTTAACTTTATGTGCACGTGCTTTTTCCTGGGGACGATTTTTAGAAAAGTCTCTGCCCATCGGTGAGCCATACGGTCTCGGAACAAACGGTTTTTTCAAATAAAATCTACTCTATAATAAACAATTGTGGTTTAGGGGAACACAAAAATACTTTCTTATGTAGTAATATCAAAACAATCTAAATCTTTTTTTGCATTTTAGGAGAAATAATCCTACTTTGTGGCTCAATTTGACCGTTTAATAGTACAATTTCTCATTTTTCTCGTAATATTTTTATGTCTGAATTTATCCGAAATGATCAAGAACTACGCCGACTAGAAGAATTACAGCATCTTCGGAACGCAGGAATTGATCCGTATCCCGCACTTTTTGAAAAAACCCACTCTTCTGCGACCATTCTTTCAACCTTTTCCGATGAAACTCCGGCTGCAAGTTTTGCAGTTTCCGTTGCAGGTAGAATCATGGCTATTCGCAAAATGGGCAAGGCAACATTTTGTCACATTCAAGATGCTGAAGGAAGAATTCAGATTTACCTCAAAAAAGACGACCTGCCGGAATTTTATGAATTATTACCAAATCTAGATATTGGTGATATAATAGGTATTGAAGGATATGTTTTCCGTACCCGTACAGGTGAGGTAAGCGTCCACTCACGCGCAGCAATACTTCTCTGTAAATCTCTTACTCCTATCCCTGTACCAAAAGAAGAAACTGATGAACATGGTAATAAAGTTGTTCACGATGCTTTTGCAGACAAGGAAATGAGATACCGTCGCCGCTATGTGGATTTAATTGTCAATCCTCATATCCGTGATATTTTCAGAAAACGATCTAAAATTATTACAACAATGCGTCGTTTCTTTGACGATCGTGGTTGGCTCGAAGTGGAGACTCCTATTTTGCAGCCCTTGTACGGCGGCGCATCAGCTCGCCCGTTCATGACGCATCACAACGCGCTCGATATACAGCTCTATATGCGAATCGCACTCGAACTGTACCTGAAACGTCTTATTGTCGGCGGGTTCGACGGTGTGTATGAAATCAGCAAAAACTTCCGTAACGAGGGGATGGACAAAACCCACAACCCCGAATTTACGATGATGGAAATATATGTAGCATATAAAGATTATGTATGGATGATGGAAATGGTCGAAGAACTGTTCAGTACTATTTCGCATGAAGTAAACGGTTCTTACGAGGTGGAAGTAAGCGGAAATTTCATTAACCTTGCTCCACCCTACCGCCGTGCAACAATGTATGATCTGCTCAAAGATGCTACCGGTATGAACCTTCGAGGACTGTCTCGCGATGAACTCTTGGCAGCTGCACGCTCTCTTAAAATAGAAGTAGAAGCAACGGCTTCGCAAATGAAAATTCTTGATGAAATTTTCTCACAAACGGTTCAGCCGTCGCTTATTCAACCGACGTTTGTGATGGATTTTCCTGTAGAAATGTCACCCCTTGCAAAAGCGCACCGTACAGAAACTGGACTCGTTGAACGTTTTGAGCTGTATGTGAATGGAGATGAACTCACCAATTGCTTTACAGAATTAAACGACCCGATTGATCAACGCGAACGACTTGAACACCAATCGTCAATTCGTGCCGACGGCGATGATGAAGCAATGCAACTTGACGAGGACTTTCTCTATTCAATCGAAGTGGGTATGCCTCCAACAGCTGGACTAGGTATTGGTATTGACCGCTTGGTAATGCTCCTTACCGGGCAAGATTCGATACGTGATGTGTTATTCTTCCCTCAGATGAAACCGGAGAATAAGTAAAAAAGACATAAATAGGTATTCCTTTTAAAAACTATAAACCCTTATAAACCTTGAAGGTTTTAAAAACCTTCAAGGTTTTCTTAGGAAACTGTTGATTACAAATCAGCAGATCAAATAAATCATGAACGTCACCTATTCAAAATGGATTGAAACATCAGAAACAGCCGAGCAACAACTCGAAAAACTTCTGGGGATGTTCACTTACCTTTTGCTTCAAACAGGAGGCGACATTGAAGATGTTCTCGAAATAATGGAGCTGCTCGACGAGCGTTATCAAATCCTCGGCGATATGACAATGGACGAATTTATTGAGCAGATGAGGATGAGGGGATATTTGGATGAAGAAACCGGCAAGATTAATTACACTCCAAAGGCAATCCAAAAAATTCGTACTGACGCTCTAGCCGAAGTTTTTCGAGGTTTGAAAAAGTCTGATTTCGGTAATCACGAAACACCGCATTCAGGTCGTGGAATCGAGCGACTTCCCGAAACACGCGAATTTTCATTTGGTGATGCAGCAAATATAGACCTTACGCAAACCATTACCAATGCACTTCAACGCCAAAGTGACATTGATTCATTCAATCTGGAAGAAGATGATATTCGCGTCTATGAAACCGAACATTTTGCTTCGTGCGCTACAGTACTGATGATTGATATTTCTCACTCGATGATCTTATACGGTGAAGACCGTATTACCCCTGCTAAACAGGTAGCCATTGCGCTTACTGAGTTAATCAGAACGAAATTTCCGAAGGATATGCTGGAAGTGCTGGTATTCGGAGATGAAGCACGGCGAGTCAGTGTAAATGACATTCCTTTTATTAATGTTGGACCATTCCACACCAATACCCGCGACGGCTTACGCCTCGCCCGACAGCTTCTCAAAAAAAGTCGCGGCAAGAACAAACAAATCTTCATGGTGACCGATGGGAAACCATCCGCAATGTTCGATGATGCAGGACGACTATTTAAAAATTCAATGGGATTAGACCAGAGAATTGTCAATAAGACGCTCGACGAAGCTGTGGCTTGCCGTCGTGACGGGATAACCATCTCGACATTCATGCTTGCCCGTGATCAATACTTGGTAGATTTCGTTGAAGAATTAACCACAATCAACAAAGGTCGTGCGTTTTATTCAGGTTTGAATAAACTTGGTGAAACTGTGTTTGTGGATTATTTGAATAACCGGAGAAAGAATTTTAGAGGATAATGATTCTATTTCCCATACGGCTTTTCTATATATCGGTTTGCTTCCTCATGGGAATTTTGGCGGTCATCCCACGAAAGTACTTTTCTATATTGCATAATTGCAAGGTCACGTTTGCCTTGCATATCATAGATATTACCAATCTTAATATTTACCTTCACTGTAAACCCTGACACATCTTCGTCAAGGTGTCTTCCCCCCTCATCGCATTTGTAAAAATATCTGAGTGCCGAATCCAGTTGATTCCTGTTCATGAGTCCCACACCAACATAATAGAGAGCTTCACGGGCGGTTAGCAGATCATACGAGCCATTCTTTTTCTCTATACATTTCCGAACAATGTCGCGCCATGTTGCTTCATAGTCGGCATTATAACCCAATTGGACTTGGCATCTACCCAAATATCTTTGGAAATATGCGTTATCAGGATAGGAAGTGAATAAATCCTGAGCAATTTTGATTGCTTCATTTGGATTTTTCTCGAACTGATAATAGACTTGAAGGAGCACAACTTTTGCTTCCGTAGAAGCATATTGTGCTCTTTTTCCGGCAGTGGCTAGTTGGAGAATTCCTAATTTTTTATCACCGCTCGGCAAGAAGAACATTGCGGCTTTGAGTATTGGATACTGTTCGGGCAGTACTGCTGCAAAGTAGTTGTAGAGTCCGGTTCCGAGCATTACGTCGTGATTTTGCGGTGCAAGTTTTTGACATTCCATCAACAGATCGAACCCTATCCGACCATCATCTGCTGCTTTCAGATACTGTTCGCGGCTTGAATAGAAACGTCCGCGATAGCCCACTGCCCCACCTTTGAAAAATATGGCAGGAACATCAATTCTGTTTTTCTCTATTAAGCGGTCGCATACTTCAATTGTCTTTTCAATTTTCTGCAAGAACACATCATCCAACGCTTTTGAACGGCTGCTTGTGGTAGTAATACGCCACCATTCGACCATTGCATCAAGAAAGTATCCGGCAGGGTGTTCAGGGTACATCTGGCGTACTTTACTGAAATTCGCTGCAGCACTGTCGAATTGAAGATTATAGATTTGACGGGCACCTTTTTTTACTAATATATCGGCATCGGTGCGCATTATCGTCCACTGTGCAACGGCTGGAATGGAACACAAGAAAGCAACAAGTACGGTGACAAAAGACAATTGGAGCATAGTGTTATTTCTGAGATTTAATATCAAGTTCTAAATTTATATAATGCCACGAGCTTCCGACTCGGCATATTGTTGTTTAAATAATGCTGCAGCTGCGTATGGAGAGACTTTTGTGATTTTGGGTAAGATAGCTAGAATCAATATAAATATGAATGTTGTACTTAGCCCACCCACTATTCCCTCCCTACCAATAAATAACCATCTAAATTTATAATCTTCAACCGGAAATACAAGGAACTGAGCTTCAGGAAGCATATTGTTAAAGGCTGATCCTTGAAACCAAAAACACAATAAATTAAAAATAATAGGCAACCAAAGTGAACGAGTTATTAGATACATAAAGCATGAAACAAAGATAGCAAGTGCATAATTTACTTCAACAAGAGATGTCCGATAAGGAGTAGTTATCTGTGTAGTCATCATCAAAATCAAGAAAATAAATGTAGTTGTCACAATTAAGGCAATAACTCCACTTACTCTCTGTTCAATCCCTCTGAATATTACTCCAACTATAAAAATTTCAAATATTCCGATTTTTAGAAAATCCACTATAATATCATAAGGAGTAATTACTTTGGGAAAAAAGTAGATCCAATTTACTTCAGCTCCAAATAACATCGCAGCTATGATGATTAAAGCAGCACCTACAGTAAAGAGTACAATCCCAGTCATTATTTCTTTTAGAGAAAGCCTTCTAAACGACAATCCAAATGTATCTAAGTTTCCATTTCTTCTACATAACTCTATTAAGAAAAGAATAATAAAAATTGTCACATAACATAAAACAAGTGATTTTCCATTTATTAGTTCAGCATCAAAATACACCGAAATAAAAAGTAAAGCACCAAATGATATTATAATCCTTAGCCACCAAATCGAAACCAGATAAGGAATCTTTTCAATGAACATCACTTCACTCTCTTGATTATCCATGCATTCTCCGACTTTTCAAAGCCGATATGTGGATAATATTCTGCTGCTTCCGGTGCAGCCAATAGAAGCAACATGGACTTCTCTCCGATTTCTTTTTGAATATGCTTGATTAACTCTAGTCCAATTCCTTGACGTTGAAAAGTCTTATCAACTGCAAGATCCGAAAGATAACAACAATACGAAAAATCCGTCAAAGCACGTGCAATACCTACAAGTTTCCCTTGTAAGGTTCTAGCCGTGATAATCAGATTTGCATTTGAGATCATAGTCGAGATTCGATCCAAATCATCTATTGGACGACGGATACCCGAAGCTCGAAAAACTTCAGCAACTTCCTCTACAGACGGGGCTTCTTCGCGCTGGCAGTGTATCATTTTGCTTCCTCAACTAGGGTTGCAATATGCTGCAAGATATGCTCTTTCATAAGATTCTCGACTTCTTCATGAGCCGTACCTTTTATCATAATTGCCAGTTGCGGGCAGTATGAGGCATAATTTGCTCCATTATCGTAGCGACGAATAAGAATTTCGTAATCATTAGGATTTGTGCTCTGTGCGTCGGACATTATAAACTTCCTTAAAAATAAAAATAGAAGAACGACTGCAAAATTACAGCAAAATTTCCTTAATTTGCCGTTTGAGACTTCACATAGTGCGATTTTATTAGCGATTGACGGATTTATTTGGGATTTAGCGGGTGACTTTCGAAAATACTATTCAATAGTACAAATAATCAAATCACAAACAGCACATACTAACTAATCTGAATGCAACTATTATGAAATATAAATATCTACTGCTTATTATTCTCTTTATTCTTCAAGGAACTATTATGGCTGATGCTGCAATGCCCGAACCTGATAAATCAAAAGAACAACCCGATTCCCCTGCAGCGGTGGTTGCTGCCCCAACTGTGACCAAACATTCTCTTACGATAAACGGGAAAGTGATAAATTATACCGCAACAACGGGCTATATGAAAATCACCGACGAAGAAAGTAAACATAAAGCAAATATTTTCTATACCGCTTATACAAAGGATGGCGAAAAAGCCGCCAATCGTCCAATTACCTATACATTCAACGGTGGTCCGGGTTCATCGTCAGTTTGGTTGCATTTAGGGGCATTAGGTCCGAAACGGGTACTGCTTGCAGATGACGGAAATGCACTTCCCCCGCCATTCAAAGTAATTGACAATGAATATTCATGGTTGGAATTTACAGATTTAGTTTTTATTGACCCTGTAGGTACGGGCTATAGCCGCCCTGCTAAAGACGAAAAGCGCGAGCAGTTTCACGGGATTGATGAGGATATTTCATCCGTTGGTGATTTTATTCGACGTTATACCACTCTCAATAAACGCTGGCTTTCTCCTAAATTTCTTGCCGGTGAAAGCTACGGAACAACCCGTGCAGCAGGGCTTTCTGGGTATTTACAGCAATCATATGGAATGACGCTCAACGGTATTATGCTTATTTCAACCGTGTTGGAATTCCAAACCCTTCGTTTTAATGCCGGAAATGATATGCCATATTGGCTGTATTTACCTGCCTATACTGCTACATCATGGTTCCACAAACGGTTATCGGCTGATTTGCAAGTAAATCTCAAAAAAACGGTAGATGAAGTTCGCGCTTGGTCACAAAATGAGTATTTACTTGCTCTCACTAAAGGTGATGCTCTCACTTCTTCGGAGAAAACAACTATTGCAGAAAAATTATCAAAATACACCGGACTTAGTAAAGAATACCTTCTAAACTGTAACCTGCGTCTTGATATACATCGCTTCGCAAAAGAACTCCTTCGCTCAGAACGTCGTACAGTTGGTCGTTTGGATAGTCGCTTCAAGGGAATAGATTACGACGCTGCCGGTGAAAATCCTGATTACGACCCAAGTTATGACCCGGTGATTTTAGGACCCTTTACGGCAGTAATGAATGACTATATCCGTACAACCCTTGAATACGAAAATGATTTGCCATATGAGATTCTGACCGGAAAGGTTCATCCTTGGAATTGGGGGTCAGGTGAGCGCGGCTATCCAAATGTTGCAGAAACATTACGCGAAGCAATGAGTAAAAATCACAACCTAAAGGTATTTGTAGCAAACGGGTATTTCGACCTCGCGACTCCATTTTCGGCTACTGAATATACAATGAACCATTTAGGTTTGGAAGCTCCATTACATAATAATATTCAAATGGAATATTATGAGTCGGGGCACATGATGTATATTCACAAAGAATCGCTTGTTAAATTTACCCGTGATGTTGCCAAATTCTTATCGTCTTCTATCTCTAAATAAGTGCGAACATTACTATAAAGTTTTAAGATTATGGCTCTTCTCCGCGCCAACAATATCGTCAAATCGTATTCTCTTCAATCGCATAATGATACACCTGTTCTGCGTAATATATCTGTAGAAATTCGACAAGGCGAATTTGTTGCGTTAGTAGGTCCGTCTGGAGCAGGCAAAAGTACATTGCTGCATATTTTGGGACTGCTGGACGAGCCGGATTCGGGTGAAATAACATGGAATTTTGCTGATAAAGAATATAAAAGAAAGCAACTCTCCTCCGAGCAATCAGCAAACGTCCGCAATAAAAACGTTGGGTTTATCTTCCAATTTCATCATTTGCTTCCAGAATTCACTGCTCTGGAAAATGTAATGATGCCAGCACTTATTGCAGGTGAAGCAGTTGCACAATCAAGCTCACGTGCCAAAGCACTGATGGATAATGTAGGGCTTTCTCGCCGTTTTGATCACAAGCCGTCTGAACTTTCCGGTGGTGAGCAGCAACGCATTGCAATAGCGCGTGCGCTGATCAATTCACCTCAACTCGTTATTGCTGATGAACCAACCGGCAACCTTGATACAGCAAACGCACAAGCAGTTCTGGATATAATTCAAGATATTCGGCGCGAATTTTCACTTACGTTCGTCGTAGCAACTCATAGTATGGAAGTTGCAGGGCTTGCAGGGAGAATACTAACAATGCGTGATGGAGTAATAATCGAATGAACAGACTACATTCAATCTCAACAACAGATAAATACATCAATCCGTTTACCGATTTCGGATTCAAAAAATTATTCGGTACTGAAGCGAATAAAGATTTGCTGATTGACTTTCTGAATGAACTTATAAAAGAACAAGGGAAAATAACCGATTTAACGTATCTCAAAAATGAGCATATCGGACGTTCAGAAGCAGACAGGCGTGCTATCTTTGATATTTACTGTGAAAATGAACACGGTGAAAAATTCATAGTTGAAATGCAGAAGGCAAAGCAAAACTATTTTAAAGACAGAAGTATATACTATTCTACTTTCCCGATACGTGACCAAGCTATGTCTGGGTCGTGGAGTTTTGAACTGAAAGCTGTCTATACAATTGGGATACTCGACTTTGTGTTTGAAGAAGATGAGAAAAACAACGACTATTATCACTACGAAGTGAAATTGATGGAGACCACCAAGAAGGAAGTATTTTATGATAAACTGACATTTATTTACTCAGAGTTACCCAGATTCAAAAAAACTGTAGATGAATTGGAAACACATTTTGAGAAATGGCTGTACTTGTTAAAAAATCTCCAAGATTTGGAAAGCCGTCCTATAAAATTACAAGAAAAGGTATTCCAACATCTGTTTGATGTAGCTGAAATAGCTAAGTTCAATACAATTGAACTGGAACGATATGAGGATTCTCTAAAAGTATATAGGGATTTGAAAAATGTTATTGATACTGCTGTCGAGGAAGCAGAAAACAAAGGGAAAATTGAGGGGAAAATTGAAGTAGCTAAAATGATGCTTGCAAATAATGAATCCACTGAGAAAATAATGGTATATACTGGATTAACTGCTAAAGAAATAGAAAAGTTGAAATAATTGAAATTCATTCAAATAAGAACATTACAAACAATGAAATCAAATTTTTATCCAGAAATTCGTTCGACGACAGTAGTCGGTGTGCTTCGAGACGGCAAAGCGGCTCTCGGAGCAGACGGACAGGTTTCGCTCGGTAATACAATAATGAAACATTCTGCAAAGAAAGTCCGTCGTGTGTATAATAATTCCGTACTGGTAGGTTTTGCAGGTGCAACTGCTGATGCCTTTACACTGCTGCAACGGTTTGAAGAAAAGTTGGAACAATATCGTGGGAACCTTGAACGTTCATCAATAGAGCTAGCTAAGGATTGGCGTACAGACAGATATTTACGCCGTTTGGAAGCAATGCTTATCGTAGCAAGTTCATCAAAAATATTAATAATAAGTGGCACAGGTGATGTAATAGAACCTGATGATAACATCGTTGCAATCGGCTCCGGAGGAATGTATGCCCTCTCTGCAGCACGTGCTTTATATGCCCATACAGAACTTACCGCTCGTGAGATTGTGGAGAAATCGCTGACAATTGCCGGAGAAATCTGTATTTATACAAACAGTAATATAGCAATAGAAGAACTTTAATCTAATACCTTACCTCAAATGGCAAAAAGAAAAACCGTTAAAAAAGCTACCGAACAAACAACCTCTATCAGTTCTTTAGATTATCTGACCCCTCGACAAATCGTTGAGGAACTCGACAAGTATGTTATAGGGCAAAATGCTGCAAAAAAAGCAGTCGCTATTGCTCTTCGTAACCGCTGGCGCAGACAGCAAGTAAAAGGTAATATGCGCGATGAAATCATGCCAAATAATATTATCATGATCGGTCCGACCGGAGTTGGTAAAACAGAGATTGCACGGCGTCTTGCCCGACTGTCGGGTGCACCTTTCCTTAAGGTGGAGGCAACCAAATTTACAGAAGTTGGTTATGTAGGTCGGGACGTTGAAAGTATTGTCCGTGATTTGGCTGACATTGCAGTAGCAATTGTCCGCTCCGAAAAGACTGCCGAGGTTCGCCGCGAGGTTACAAAAGCGGTAGCGAAGAAAATTCTTGATATTCTCCTGCCTGCAATCAAACGGGGTCCTTCGTTCGATACAACTTCCGATGATGACATTGCCGAAAACAAGCAGCAACGTGATGCGCTCTTAGAACAACTTCGTAATGGTGAATTGGACTCCCGAATGATTGAAATTGATGTTGAAATAGACACAATGCCCTCGATGCACATCATGGGTCCGTTCAATCTCGAAGAGATGGGAATTGATATTAAAGAAATGTTTGGCAATGCAATGCCCAAGAAAAACAAACGGAGAAAAGTATCAGTTGCAGAAGCAAGAGTAATTCTTGAAGAAGAAGAAACAGACAAGGTTATTGACCACGAAAAGGCAATTAACGAAGCAATTGCCCGGTGTGAAAGTTCTGGGATAGTATTTTTGGATGAGATTGATAAGGTAACATCCAAATCTTCCGACGGGTCTTCCCCGTCCGTTTCACGAGAAGGTGTTCAACGTGATTTACTGCCGATAGTAGAGGGCTCTACAGTCAATACTAAATATGGTTCAGTAAAAACCGACCATATTCTTTTTATTGCTTCCGGTGCATTTCATGTGTCGAAACCAAGCGACTTAATACCTGAACTTCAAGGAAGATTCCCAATTCGTGTAGAGCTAAGCAATCTCACCGAAGATGATTTTGTGAAAATTCTTACTGTTCCCGAAAATGCTTTAATCAAGCAATACCAAGCACTCATGGAATCGGAAAGTATTTCACTTGAATTTTCAGAAGATTCAATCAAAAAAATTGCGTCCATTGCTGCTCAAGTAAATGAAGAAGTTGAGAATATCGGTGCAAGACGATTACACACTATTCTCTCTGCTCTTTTGGATGATATTATGTTTAATGCACCTGATAAATTAGATGAAAAATCTGTTGTGATTACTGAGCAAATAGTCGGTGACAAACTTAATGCAATTGTGAAAAATGTAGACTTGAGTAAGTTTATTCTGTAAACTCAGACTTTTGACGATGGGCAAAGCGAGGACAGCACACATATCTCACATTTAGGACGTCGGGCGATACATACAGCACGTCCATGACTGATAATGAGATGCGTGAACATTGTCCATTTTTCTCTAGGAACACTTTCCATAAGTTCCCGTTCAATTTTTTCAGGATTCGTGCTACTCACGATCCCAAGAAGATTACAAATCCGGGTTACGTGTGTATCAACCGTAACTCCTTCGTTTTTTCCGAATGCATTACCAAGAACAACATTTGCTGTTTTACGTCCTACTCCGGCGAGTGAGTGAAGCTCCTCCATCGTTTGCGGGATTTCCCCACCGAACCGTTCGATAAGTTGTGAGCAACATAATTGGATGTTTCGAGCTTTTGCCTTGTAAAATCCGGTTGAATAAATATCGCGTTCGAGTTCTTCGGCTTGGACTAGTGTAAAATCACGCGGAGTTTTGTATTTTTTGAAAAGTGTTTGAGTTACGATATTTACACGCTCATCGGTACACTGAGCCGAAAGTATAGTGGCTATCAAGAGCTCGAACGCATTATCATGAATAAGAGCGCATTCAGCATTCGGGTAAATTTTCTCAAGCCGACTAATGATTTCAGGTATATTTGTTTTCATGGATTTGAATTTGTGGTCAATATTGAGATATAAGTTGTAGGACAGAATTAATTTAAAAAATCAAAGTGCTGTCATTCTGAGGGATTCTTAGACCGAAGAATCTCCGCAAGGCACTACACACATAAAGGGCTGAACAGCATACGGAGATTCTTCACTGGCGTTCAGAATGACAGCGAATATAAAATTAAAATAAATCTGTCCCGGTACTTATTTCTTAGGCTCGTGAACGCAATTTACACAAATTTCTCCTATGTGTTTTCTATATTGACGTACATATTTAGTTTCCATTCGTTGGATTGCTATCTGATGTACAGCAAAATCAAATTAGTAATTACTTCCGTAGAATAGTGTTTACAAACCCTATTCTACGGAAGTAATTACGTATATATCAACTGTATGATTCTTATGCGCCTGACTACCACAACTTTTTTTGTTTGTATTGTTTCCCTTATCATTGCATCATGCAGTGGCGGCTTAGAGCCGAACAACTCTCACTCCCCTGACGGAAAAACATACCTCACAGGAACAATTACCTACAAAGGTGGAAAAGACAACTGGAAATTCATGCAAGATTCTGTTGTTTCTATTCGTGTAGTTGCCTTCAAGCGTTACCCCGACAGCTCAGGTATTATTAGTGATATTCTTACCGGAAATGCTTTCTTTACGTTGGAGAGCTTACCTTTTTTTGTTGATTCATCATCATATTCAATAGAAATTAAAGAACTTCCTGTTGACCTGGTATATATTGGTGCCGCTCAGCAATACGGAGCAGATATTACGAAGCAGCAGCGTGTTATCGGAGTGTATTCACTCTCCGGTGATAATACCAAGCCGTCACCAATTACTGTAGAAAAAGGTAAAACTAACCGAGCGGACATAACAGTAGATTTTCAGAACCTACCTCCACAACCATTTTAAATACGGAGTAATACATGAGATTTTCTTTCTACTGCTTATTGGTAATAATTTTTGCTGCTTTTTCTGCTAACCGGATTTTGGCTAAGGCAGGCGGTTGTGTAAAAGGAACTGTACTGGATTCGCTCAACGAAGCACCGCTTGCGGGTGCGGTAGTACGTATCGAAACTACTGCGCGCGGGGCAAATGTGAATAAATCTGGTGAGTTTTTCATTTCAGCCATTCCCCCGGGAAACTATATCCTCACTGCTTCACTAATTGGCTATATGCCTGCTAAACAATCTGTGACTATTAGCGATAATGACACGCTTACTCTTACAATCCAACTTCGCCCGCAAGCAATTCGTGCAGCTACAATTGTAGTTTCAGCAAGCAAACACGCACAGTCTGTGCAGGATGTTCCAATCAGTATTTCCGTAGTTGATGCCCAACAGCTTCAGGAACGTAATATTACAAAAGTTGATGATGCCTTGCGATATGTTCCGGGCGTAAGTATGTCGCGCGACCAAGTTAGCATTAGGGGTTCATCGGGTTTTGCACTTGGTTTGGGTTCACGGGTTGCCTTGCTTCTTGATGGATTTCCGATGCTGTCAGGCGATAACGGAGATATGAAATTTGATGCCCTCCCCTTCATGAACGTCGAGAGAATTGAAGTTATTAAAGGGGCTGGATCTGCGCTATACGGGACAGGAGCATTGGGCGGAGTCGTAAGTATATTTACCAAAGAACCGACAGAGCAACGGGATATTCGCATTCGCGCATACGGCGGACTATTTACCCAGCCAAAGTATGAAGGATGGCGTGTATTCGATTCCCCGCCTGAACAATATGGATTTGACGGGAGTTTTTCGCAAAAATTCGGAGATGTAAGTGTTACTGTTTCGGGAGGAACAAAATATGACAAAAGTTACCGTAATTTTGATGATTCAAAACGTTGGAATTTCTACACAAAACTCGGATATGCCTTTTCACAGCATACTTCACTTTCTGGGTTTGTGAATGCAGCCGGAGAAGACCACGCTAATTGGGTATTTTGGAATAGCTTGGATAGCGCAACCCGTCCGCCTACCAATACAAATTTCAATGAACGACTCAACTCACAAAAACTTACCACAGCACTAGAACTTAAGCACTTCTTTAACGACGAAGTGTTTATGATTGTTCGGAGTGGGATTTATTCTACAGACTTTCATAATGAAGGATTGGCAGCAGGAGTTCAAGCAATTAATTCGGCTTCTACAGTTTTTAATTCCGAACTGCAACTGTCGGCAAAACTGACCAAAGACCTTTTTCTGACAAGCGGTCTGAATTCTACATTCAATTCCGTAGAATCACCTATTTACGGCTCACCGAAACAGCGAATTTTATCGACATACACTCAAGCAGAGTATTCCGGCTTGCGCCGTTTTATTTTTACTGTTGGTGGACGCTTTGATACAGAAAAGACGGATAGTGCAGAACAGAATATTCAATTTAATCCTAAAATAGGCGTTTCTTATAATTCAACACTTGGTATGCAGTTCCGTGCCTCGATGGGACGCGGTTTCCGTGCTCCCATGGTTGGCGAGAGGTTTGCTGCACTTCGATTTCAGGGAATAACAGTAGTACCTAATCTTGGATTACTCCCTGAGGAAAGCTGGTCGTTTGAAGCCGGAATGAGTGATGAATTTGTCTGGGGAGAGTCGCCAACATCCATTGATATTAGCTATTTTCAAAACGAGCTATTTCAATTGGTCGAGCCGGTGTTTGTGATAAACGGAGCAGCAGCCAATATTAAATTTCAAAATATTACTCGTGCCAGAATACAAGGTATTGAAGCTACATTTCGAAGTTTTATCAGTCAGTTTATCGGAGTAGAAGCATCATTAACCTTGATGAACCCAAGAATTTACCGGCTGGACGTTCCGCTTTCGTTCCGTTCACCGTTATTATGGTACTCCAAATTATACCTTCCCCTCGGTGCCGGTTTTGAAGTTCAGACTGATTACCGATTCATTGCGCGAGTAGAACAAATAGACCCGCTTATTTCAGAGCTTAACTCAAAACTGAATGTCATTCCCGATGCGGAAGCCAGAGTTGCTACTCATGTTCTGGATGCACGGCTGATATATAATCTCAAAGATTCATTTAATATTCCAGTTACGATGACGTTGAATTGTAAAAATCTTTTGGATTATTATTATGTTGAAATAATGGGTAATCTTGCGCCGATTCGCAGCATTACAATGCAAATGGAAGCAAGGTTTTAAGAAAGAATTGAATAATTACTGCAAGATAAAGCAACCTAATTACATATTATTCAAACAGTTCAGTGATTTATTGTTTTGTGTCTTATTATAGCTTGTATTTTATCTAATTTTATGCTAACTTTGTGTAGGTATTTATATTTATTATGAAATAAGAAATCTATTAAACTTCATAACATATTTATACTTTGTTCTGCTTGATGCCTCGCGTTATTAATTTTATTCAGTGTTTGCGTACTTTAAAAAAAGACCTTCAACGATTAAAATAAATACTATGCCTTCCAACAACGATTTAAATCTCCGGATAGATGCAATCGAACGGCTGCTCAAGTTATTTAAGATGGAGAGAACTATCTACATTATAGTTACTCTTCTTTCTTTAATGACATTACTCTCTTGTGCCATATATCTGCTAATCTCGCGGGGTGCATCGGAGATAATTCCTGTTACTGGATTATTTGGTTCGTCGGGTGCCATTACATTTACTCTTGGTCGGCTTCTAAAAATGTGGAATGATGCGATGAATATACTATCTCCCGGCGATTCATCAGAAAAGGGAGGAAATGATAATGAGTAGTGGTATTGCCCCAAATAATAACTCGAGAACATCATCTATTATGACAGCTGTCGGTGCATTGATAATGATCATTGCATTCATAGCATTCTTGGTTTTAGATAAACATAAATCTGAAAAAATTGAGGTGATAACAACAGAATACAAAAAGGATTCAATAAAATTAAGAGAAGTTTTAAGAGCCCCGGTTCAAATTTCAAAACGAGTTATACAGCCGGTTGCGTATGCAATTCCTACTAAAGGAACAACATCTACTAATAACGGCTCACTACCTTTGTTTACTTTTTATTTGCATCTTAAAACGATTGATAGTGTAAAGAGTAGTATTTCGAGTGTTGATTATTTTTTTAATCACCCTACGTTTAGGAAAAAACACCAAGTATCCAAAGATTCAGCTTCTGATTTTAAAATTAGTTACACTGGATGGGGCTGCTTGGATACAGTCACAATTGCAATTACTAAAAAAAACAAATCAACAGACACTATTTATTTCAGAATGTGTAATAATCTCAAACTGGAAGGGCTCTCAATAGGTAATCCAAACGATTAATACATGAGATGCTTCAATTAGAAATTTCATTTTCTACTCGTCCGCGCCAGACCACCATTGCTGCTACACAAGCTGCTGCCAAACCACTCGTACATAACACACCTGCTATCCATATAGGAGCTCCGTCCGGTTGGTTTATTGAATTTGTATCAGTCAGATTTAATGCAACAACTGCTATTGCATTATTTAAGAAGTGAACTGTAATGGGTAATGCAAGAGACTTGGTTGAATATGCCAAAACACCCAAATACCCTCCAATAAACACTAAGCTGACAATATCAGCAGGGTTTAAATGAATAACACCAAATATAACACTTGTCCAAAGTATTGCTCGGAGAGGAGACCATACTTGCTCCAATGAACGCTGCATTATCCCACGAAAAAGTACTTCCTCGCTCAATGCCGGAATTATTGCTCCTATAACCAAACCCTTAATAATATTCACACCGCCTCCACCACCAAGTAATGTAGCATACATTGACTCCATTTGCTGCTTCATATTCTCGTAGAGAGGCATAATGCTTTGAGGAATCAATTGTTCCTGCAAGGTAGTAAAACTATCGGCAAATAATTGAAAAGCAAGAATTCCAATTATTCCGGCTATCCACTGGATTTTCGACGTTTGCCCTTCATATCGAAGGAGTCCTCGATGCCCAAGCGGTGAATATTTCATTACCAGAATTGCCGGAAACAGCATGAAAACTACCTGCCCTATTCCCTGTGCCAACCATAACCATTCTTTATACCCTGTAAACAGCATAATTCCGGCAAGCCCGCCTCCCATTAACTGGTACAGAAAGAAAATTCCTAATGCAATGCCCAACCCAAAAGCCAAATGGTTAAAATTTCTACGTAAGGCAGTACTTTCAAAAAGCGTTTGTTCGGGTAATTCGTTCATATAAACTTTCATTAATTTGATATTTTTTCAGTGGCTTTAATTGCAATATAATCAATATCCCAAAGTTTTAGCTTTCCTCAGTCAAACTTATCGCCGGACAGGTTTTCATATACAAATAATCTCGTATTATTATTTGTTTAATTTGTCAAATATTGTGTGTAAATTTGCTATAAGCAATACGTCAACTATCGCTGAAAAAATGTGTTCTATTGTGACAGCAAAGAGTTCCGGTGTTGCTATAACAATTTCATACACAGCCCAATGAATGAGCTGTCGTTTTATTCTATATTTGGGGAGATAGCATATGAAAGTTTATGACGCACATCATATCAGGAACATAGCTCTGCTCGGGCACGCCGGTTCGGGCAAAACCACTCTTGCCGAAACAATGCTTTTTGAATCAGGTGAAATTACACGGCGTGGAACTGTTGAGGAACGCAGTACTGTATCGGATTATCATGATATAGAGCATGAACGAGGTACATCCGTCTATGGCTCAGTTCTCTTTGCCGAATGGCGCGATTATAAAATCAACATCATAGATACCCCCGGATATGATGATTTCATCGGTGAAGTCGCCTCAGCCCTCCGGGTAGTAGACACCGGTATTATGGTTCTGAATGCACAAAATGGAGTAGAAGTCGGTACAGAGATTATTTGGAAATATACCGAAAAGTTCCATACCCCGATAATTTTTGCAGTAAACAAGCTCGACACTGACCAATCCAAATTCGAAACGACAGTAGAGCAAGCCAAAGAACGCTTCGGACGTGAAGTAACAGTCGTACAGTACCCTTTGAACGAGGGACCGGGATTTAATTCTATCATTGATGTTCTTAAAATGACAATGTATAAATTCCCTCCCACCGGCGGTAAACCCGAAAAATTACCAATCCCCGAATCGGAACGTGCGCGTGCCGATGAACTCCACAATCAACTTATCGAAGCAATCGCAGAAAACGACGAAACTCTCATGAATCTCTATTTTGAGAAAGGCGAGCTTGATGAAGATGAAATGCGTACAGGGCTTACTAATTCAATGATAAACAGGCAAATATTTCCGCTTTTCTGTATATCTGCAAAGCATAATATGGGAAGCGGGCGGCTAATGGGATTTATAGACAATGTTGTCCCTGCTCCTGTCGAGATGCCCCCTAAGGTTG
This sequence comes from uncultured Chitinophagaceae bacterium, assembly GCA_964527785.1. GTDB lineage: Bacteria > Bacteroidota > Ignavibacteria > Kapaibacteriales > UBA961 > JADJXV01. The sequence continues at coordinate 2,144 of CAZGNO010000048.1, read as the reverse complement.
CACTTTCATCTGCAAGTATTCATTGCGAAGAGAACGGTGCTCCGTGTGCATTTGTGTTTAAATCTGTATCGGAGGCGCATCTGGGTGATATGTCGTTCTTCCGTGTGTATTCAGGTAGTATCAAACCGGGGATGGACTTAGTTAACGAGCAAACCGGAGTAGCCGAGAGAATAGGACAAGTATTCATTGTGAACGGCAAGAAACGCGCCGATGTCCTCTCGATTGCAGCCGGGGACATCGGCTCCACAGTTAAACTCAAGAATACGCACATCAATAACACACTCCACGAAAAAGGAAAAGATCTCTCACTTCCACCCATTGAATTCCCCGCTCCCAAAGTTCGTACTGCTGTAGTAGCTGCTAAAAAAGGTGAAGAAGATAAACTCGGTATGGCACTCCATCATATCCACGAAGAAGACCCGACCATTGTAGTAGAACACTCACCCGAACTCAAGCAAATTCTCATTCATGGTCAGGGAGAGATGCATCTTGCCATTGCTAAACGGCATCTCTCACAAAGATTTAAAGTTGAAGCAGAATTTATTGAACCAAGAGTACCTTATCGCGAAACAATACAAAAGAAAGTTCAAGGAATGTATCGCCATAAAAAACAATCAGGTGGTGCAGGTCAATTCGCAGAAGTTCACATTCAGGTCGAACCATGGTATGAAGGAATGCCGGATCCTGTAGGATTAACAATTCGTGGAACAGAGACACATGACCTTCAATGGGGTGGTAAGTTGGTATTCGTCAATTGTATTGTAGGCGGAGTGATAGATACACGGTTCCTTCCGGCAATCATGAAAGGCGTCATGGATAAAATGACTACAGGACCTCTCACCGGAAGCCCTGCCCGTGACATCAGGGTCAGTGTTTTCGACGGTAAGATGCACGCTGTTGATTCTAATGAAGCGGCATTCAAAACTGCGGGCTTAATGGCATTCAAGGAATGTTTCGTACAAGCTGACCCGAAAATCTTAGAACCAATCTATAATGTAGAAATTACTGTTCCCAATGATTTTATGGGTGATGTTATGAGCGATCTCCCATCACGACGCGGTATGATTCTAGGAATGGAAGCAGAAGGTCATTACCAGAAAATCAAAGCGCAAATGCCGCTTGCCGAACTCGATAAATACTCGATGGCACTCCGTGCCATGACCCAAGGTCGAGCCAGTTATTCACAGGAATTTGCTGAATATATGGCAGTTCCTGCAAATGTGCAGCAAAAACTCATCAATGATTATCAAGCACACAGTAAGCATATTGACGATTAGAGTACGTAACTAACAATCCACAAACTGCGCAAAGATGAACAACTCATCTTTGCGCAGTTTTTTGTATAGTGCCTGAATACTGATAACATATTCTTAGTTTTGTGAATACTTGCGGACCTAATCAATACTGATATGAATTAAGAAATGTTCTTAAGTAAGTGATGGGACTAAAATAACCGAACAATTAAATTCTGTAAATTATTCGACTGAAAAACTGGCAAGTAATTAGATGCTTCGACTAAGCTCAGCATGACCAATAGGTTGCGTCATACTGAGCCCGGCAAAGTGTTCAATTACTTGCCATATTATGGGTATTAATTGCGACGATTATTTTTGTCTCAGCACTTACTTACAATTATTGGAAGTAAATCTCTGGTCGGTCAAGGCAGGTGCTACACCTGCCTTTCATTAAATGCCAAATAATACACGTATGTGTAAATTCTGTAATAACTTTGAGAGTATGGTTTCGTAAAAAAGTATCTTAGCCGAAAGCAGGTGTAGCACCTGCCTTGACATAAATGCTCCAAATTGTATATTGTTATTAGACTCTATATAAGAAATGCTCTTAAGTACTAAGACACAATTAATTGAAAAATCAAAGTGCTATCATTCTGAGTGATTCTTAGACCGAAGAATCTCCGTAATGAACTATAAAAACTGGACAGAAAAGCGTACGGAGATTCTTCGCTATCGCTGTAAATGACACCTCTTACATTGCCCGTCATCGTATGTTGCATTAGAAAAAAGAGAAAAAGAATAGTTGTTGATATAGTTTTTCTTTTTTTGCTACTTTTTTTCTTTTTGTTACTATATTGATAACTCTGTAAGTTCTTTGAAATAAAGCATAAGTTTTCCACATTTTTATGA
>CAZGNO010000047.1:0-29166 GCA_964527785.1 uncultured Chitinophagaceae bacterium | reverse complement strand
TCAGAATGACGGGCAATGTAAGAGATGTCATTTACAGCCCGTCGTTGTTCAATTATATGCCAAATTATGGATATTAACCGCAACAATTATTTTTGTCTCAGCACTTACTTACTTCTCTATAAATATAGGTAATACTTTCACAGTTGTACCGGTTCTGAGAACAGCATAATACATTCCACCCGATAGAGAATGAACAGAGACATTAGCTGAGTGCTTACCATATTTCAATTCTGCGTCAGTAATAGTTTCGATTGCGGCGCCTATACCGGAGTAGAGGATAAGTGTTGTTCGTTCCTCACTCACAGTTTCAAATTCCAGTTCTAGGTTATCTCTTGAAACAGATTTCTGCAAAAGAGTAACTGCACCGCCTACCAATACCTTCCTACTGTCCAATGCACAATCACCGGATAGAGTGAATACCCCAGCATCTTGAGTGACTGTAGTGGTCGAAAGGGCAATTCTCGAAAAGGTTTCATTAGAAATCGTAAGAGGAGTAGAAATCTGATCACCCAATAATGCTTCGCATTCAAATTCGACTAGTCTACCTGAATTAATAAACATTGTCGAATTCAGCCCATCTGAATTTTGAATGGTTATGCGAGTTTGGCCGGGAACTATATCCGTATATGTAGATGTAAATCCGAATTGCGGAGACCCTATTCGTACTGTTTTTGGCATCAGCAAACGAGGGTTGTAGTTTACATCAACGCTCATAGAATAGATTTTGGAGAGTGAAATATCAGATGATAAAACTGTAATCGGAAACACTACTGTTTCACCGACTGCAGCAGTTCCGTCGGCAATTTGTATTGTTGCAGATGTTCTGACAGTATCGGGAGGTGGCGGTGGAGACTTAGCGGTACCGGTGCCGGTCAAATTTATCATTTGGATTGTATCGCACGGTTCGTCAATTACAAATTTTACAGCTATTGAATCATAACCCGCTTTTATTGGGGAATAGAGGAGCGTAACGGTAATGATCTCATTAGTAGCCAGAGTAACTGGTGGCTGAGGAGTTGCAGAAGCGAGCGAAAATGGTGCTGTTATTCCGTCAATTGACAGTATATGCAAGGGAGCTTCGCCGTTGTTTTTAAACACAACAATCTGTGGCAATGCAGTTGAACCGGTATCAATTGCGCCAAAATCAGTTGCAAGTGATGAAACGTTATATCCCTTAGACAGGAGTTTTGCATATACCTTAATATACTTTACAATGCCGCATGGCTCGAATGTAATGCGAATCGAATCGGTAAAATCTCCTGTAGCAGTTATATCAGGAGTGAATGAAAGTGTAATTTTCTGCTGATCTGTTATTACTTGCCCATCGGTAAGATTGATTGAAAATGGTTTTGAAATTCGTACTGATGAGACGGTAGTGCCCGATGTTGAACCGGTTATAGTGAGCTGAATTTCCTTTTGCAATCGAGCAGGCGAGCATAAGATTACATCGCTAAAATCTACATCTTCTGTACTAAGCGAGAAGGTAGTCCCCTGTTTTGAGCCACTGACAGTAATATTTTGGGTAACATTACAAATATCAGCGACAATAGGAATAATGAGACCCGGAAAATTACCCTGGCTTACCGGCTGAAAACGAACTGTCAATGATACTGATTGATTGGGTGGAATTACAAGCGGTAGATTGAGAAACTGAACATTTGGGTTGGTTGGCTGTTTATTGATTGTCAGAGATATAGAGCCGGGATTGTGAAGTACGATAGTAGTATCACGGAGTGATTCACACGCTTGTAGAGGTGCAAAATCTATGTTTTTAATACCTGTTGTGAACGAAGGAGTCGTAAGAAAACCCTGCAAATTAACGCGTAAGGTATCGCTGCATACACCCATACTGTAGCTAATTGCAAACTGAGAGAAATACGACCCGTCATTGCTCGGTTTGAAAATTACTTTTCGCCCTAAAGAGTCACCTGGTTTTAAAGTTACGGGAAATTTAATGGGTGGAACGGTACTCGTTTCATATCCCGCTGCTGGAATAAAAGTTGTACCTGAAATTACTAAATCTGTTGTACCATTGTTTCTTATATAAATCGTCGTATCACGTCCGGTGTTTTCACACGAGAGAATTGTTCCGAAATCCACAGATGTAGTGCTTAGTACAACTTTTGTAAGGTCTTTAGAGCCGGTAAATGATAATCTTCGAGATATATTGCATGGGGTTGCTACAAAGTCTGCTGAGCCGGGAGTTGTTCCGTCTGTTTGAGGAGTAAATTGAAATATGAATTCGAGGGTTAGTCCGTTGCGAATAATAGCAGGAAGAGGCGGGGACACCAAACTGTATCCGGGGGTAGTTACGATTGTTTCGATACGAATATCTTCGCCGGTGTCATTTTGTACAGAAACAGATTTCTGCATACTAGATTGGCAATCATTTAATTTTCCAAAATCAAGTTCAGTTACGTTACTTTTAAAAGAAAAACTGACAAGGCGCGGTTTAATCACCGTAGGGAGTGATGTATCTGCACAGCCAGCCGTATTTCGAACAATTACTCTATAGCTTCCTACCGTCGTCGCACGGAGGGTTTGCTTCGTTTCTAAGGGTAGCGTTACACCGTCTTTCGACCATTCGTAGCTGTCAGCTTGGCTTGCAAGCAAATTTACCGTGTCACCTGCGCATAATGAAAGAGAACTTGCTGTAATTTGTGCTGTTGGTGCAGCAGCTATAACAATCTCTTTTGCGTCCGATTCTGTAGAGCATCCTGTTGGTAATATTGCACGAACTCTGTACTGTCCGGCGGAATTGACGAGTAAGGTATTCTGTGTGGCGCTTGGAATATCGGCTCCATTTTTCGACCATTGGTACTGTACACCGGCTACAATTGCCGTAGAAAGTGTTACGTCTTTACCTAAGCAGAATGTAAGTGAACCCGAAGCCGTGATGTCGGGTTTGGCAGGAGCAGCTTTGAAAATCTTTGTACCTCCGAAGTTTGTTTCATTGTAGGAACGTCCACGACCATATACAGGATTACCCGACATTGCTGCGTTGTCAGTTTCATCTTGGCTATATCTATACGCGAATACTCTATACTTATAGCTTACTCCGCAGGGAATATTAGTGACAATATCATCAAATACTGTAGTTTGGCTTGATGTTATATTTGCTAAAACTCTCCAATCGCCGATTGTCGAACCAACAGTATAAGATTTTCCGTCTTGAGGTACAGCACTTGTATCAGGTTGCAGTTCAGAAACAATTAATACCATGTAGCCCTGAATGTTATCGGCAGGATTTGGGTCTGCAATTGCGTTCCATGATAAGTGAACATCCGTTCCTGTAAATGATGCTGTAAGTGCAGGGGCTGTCCAAGCTGGTTGACGTGTTGCTCTCCAAAAAGGGCTGTTAAGATCGTCTGATGCTGTTGCTCCGCGATTTGGTCGTCCCCTTGTTCCATTGACGGTACTTTCAAATGTCTTTGTTCCTGTTCCAGAATAATCAGAAAGGGAAGCTCCTGAATACACACGAACATTCCCGGTAATTGTACCGGGATGTTGAATTTTGGGTTGTGGTAATGCTGCATAATCACCACTATTCGAACCATGAGAAAGAGCATGAACATGATTACCTGATGCATCGCTAATTTGAAGAATATCTGCCGTTTGAGAAATACTTAGAGTAGATAGATTCCAATTACCACCGCCCGGAACAGCAAGAGTATCAAATACAGACACATCATTTGCATCTACTTCAACATAACCGTCAACAGCAGATTTATCAACAGTATTACCGAAAATCCGATGATTTATGACGATAGTTGTTCCTGCACGAAGATTTCTCCAAAGAGGTATGTCTTTGAATCGTATTCCGCCTTGCCACTTATCCAGTGTCGTGCTGTTGTCCCTCAGAGTATAGCCCACAATTGTAAGATTATCCTGAATAACGAATAACTCCGTCCACTCACCTTCAGATACTGCTGTAACATTGTGATACTCACTAACCACAATAGATTGTCCACGAAGCGAAGTAGAGAACAGAACGAGGGTAAAAACAACAATCAAGGCACTTAAAAAAAAGCGTAAAGTCTGTTTCATAGGGTTTGCTGACGGAATATAGACAAAAGACAAATTCACTCTGCGAAAATAGAGTAACTTATTGTATTATCCAACTTTGTTTTGAGTTGTTAACAGGGTTTTTCCGGTGAAATATCAATAATACAGTAGTTTTATGAGAAGGGTAACGGGAAATCGTAATAGTTACGATTACTTTTTGCGTCTTAGGCGGTAAAGTTCTACTGCTTTTTGGTGCTGTGAATATGTTTTTGAGAAGGTATGTTCACCCTCACCGGTAGCTACAAAATAAATATACTCGTGTTTTTCGGGGTCAAGTGCCGCTTCGATAGAAGCAATGCCGGGTGAATTGATTGGTCCGGGCGGCAGACCTTCGTATTTATAGGTATTATATGGGTTGTCAATTTCTAAATCACGGTACAGAAGCCGTCTTTGTTCACCGATTGCAAATTGTACCGTAGGGTCGGCTTCGAGTTTCATTTTCTTTTCGATACGGTTCATATACACTCCGGCTATGCGTTTGCGTTCGTCAGCTTGAGGTGTTTCCGATTCTACAATAGAGGCAAGGGTTAGTATTTCCCTTCTTGTTTTATCGGTGTTCTTAGCAAGTGATATGAATTTTTCAGTCCATATTTTATCCTGTTCATCCAGTAATTTATCAAGAACATCACCGGCGGGCTGTTTCCAAAAGAAATTATAGGTGTTCGGCATCAAAAAACCCTCAACAGATTTTCCCTTAATATTTCGTGCGCGCATCAATGAATCGGATGTAGCAAGCTCCATAAAAGCAGACGAATCAATCCCTATCTGTTTTGCTGCAATGGATGCAAATTTTGTCAAGGAGATACCTTCGGGAAATACTGCATTTACTGTAAATGATTGCTTTCCTGAAAATATTGAACGCATAAGTTGCCAATGTGACTGATGGGCTGAAAAGCGATAATAACCTGCATACAGCCGTTTGTTATATATCGAAGCGTATATTTTTGCAGTCCATTTGAAAAGAAAGGGGGAAGTAATTGCCTTTTTTTCGGCAAGAATATCGGTGGCTTTTGCAATCGTTGTTCTAGTGGGGATTTGAACATCAATTTGACTTTCTATAGGAAGCGGCATGAACAATTGCCACGCGATTATTCCACATAATAGCAGAAGAGTAAATATAATGAGAAATAATATTCTTTTGAGCTTCATGGGAAAACAGTTCTACGGATAAAAAACTACAAATTTTGAACGGTCACCGGTGCTTGTAATAGAAAATTCGGTTTTAGAGTGTTCCGCATAATGGAATGAAATTTCATCACCAACATTAATTGCAGTATAGAAACTCTCGGGTACATCATATTGCTTCCCATTGACTGAAATAGTATAAAAAGAATTCTTGTTCACTGCACCGTGGAATTTATCACTTACCTTCGTTCTACAGATAATTTTCATGCCTGACGAAATATCGAGATTAAACGGAGCAACCAAACGCGGTGCTCGAAGTGCTTGAATAATAGACGGCAAAAGCACAATAAACAGTGGAATACTTAATGAGAAAGAATTGAAAAAAACGAGAAAGTTCGCGTCTGCTGCCAAAAACTTAAAAAACAGATAAATCCAAAAAGGAATTAATGTCCATCTGAATGAACGAACCAAACGCTTATTTCTTGTGCGGCGGATATGCTGTTCTTCAACTGTGTCGAGCGGGTATGTTGTTTCTGAAAATACGGAAGGGGAAATGCTGAGGGCATCATGATACGGTGAGGCGTCATATAGTGGGCTTCCGTTATTGCCCGTACTGCTTTCAAGGAGGCGAATATCGAGCACAGTTCCGGCATGAGGCAGTTTTGTTACTTCGATACGGTCTTTTATGTGAAATTTATTATAATTGTGACTGTTAACTTCTATTTCTCTGTCACCTAGAATAAATTTATAAGAATCATTACTATGAGTATTTGAGCCGGAAGAGTGTGCCTCCTTCTTATCTTCAATTTCGCCTGAAATTACAGTTTTTACTCCTCCCTGAATATCCTTCCGTTGCCTGTAAAAATTTAATATAACTATTCCGATAGCAATTAGGGCAAAGATAGGTGCGAAAATTCTAAACGGAAGGAAGTCGTCGCCAATATAGAAAAAGAAACCTGCAACAGACAGAAGAATCAATAAAACAAGGAAGGACAAAACAGTTCCCGCTCGATGCTCTTTGCGAAGTTTCCCCAGTTCATCGGTAGTAAGCGGAACAGATTTTTCGGTGTAGGGCATTGCGGTGCATAGTCTTGAAGGAAATGGTTACAATACAATCAAATAGCCAAAATAATAAACTCCACGCGACGGTTTTTTTGACGCCCTTCATTGCTGGTATTGTCAGAGACCGGCTGTGATTTACCAAATCCTTCCGTTTCTATTTGGGCACGTTGCACTCCCTGATTAACAAAAAATTCCAGAACTGCCTCGGCACGCTCTTTCGAAAGCAGGATATTGTATTCATCACTTCCAATATCGTCTGTATGACCACCTATCATAATTCGAGTAGATTGATTGCGTTTAAGTACATCAGCCATTCGTTTAAGTTCGGAGTGGGATTCCGGCTGAATAATTGATTTTTTATAATCGAAAAACAGATTGTTCAGGAGAACCTTCTGCCCGACTTCCAATGGTACAAGCGTGAGATCGTAGCGAACAGTACGGAATTGCTTGAGCTCCCTCAAGTCCAAATGTTCTGAAACGGGGATGGCATTCTCACCCTCTGCTCTGAAACCGTACATATTTCCGGCAGGAAGTACGATTTTATACTCTCCTGTATTTGGGTTTGTTTGTGCCATTCCTACTTCTTTACCGGTTTTAAGGTCTTCATAGAGAATTGTAGCACGAACAGGGCGTTGGGTTTTGGCATTATATACATTTCCCTCCACAAGTACAGCAGGGGCAACTTGCAGGGATGGCGGCAGTGTAATATGAAAAACGTCACTATTGTCCATCCTGCCGCGTGTGGAAACGTAGTACGCATTGATACCTGATACATCCACAGAATAGTAAGCATCACCACCTACTGAATTTACTTTAGGTCCCATATTAAGCGGCTCGCTCCAATTCAGCCATGTGGAATCAAGTCGGGTACTGACAAATACGTCTTTGTCGCCAAAGCCGTTGTGTCCGCTTGATGAGAAAAACATAGTGCGTGTATCAGGGGCAAGAAACACAGTTGATTCATCTCCTGCTGTATTGATGGTTTTTCCGATATTTCTCGGTATAGTCCAAGTAGAATCAGGTTCTTGAAAACTTACATAAATATCTTGATTCCCTTCTCCTTCATCTCGGTTTAGACATAAAAGGAGTGTTCTTCTGTCGCTTGAAAGAGAGAAATGACCATAATTGTTGCGGCTGTAATATCCAATAATATTAAGCGGTTTAGGTGAGCTCCATCCACCGACGATTCGCTGGGCGATTGATGTTCCGCCGCGAGGAGCTGCATTGTGTACATATTCATTGCCCAAGAGCATTTGTGTTCCGTCGGGCGTTATTGCACACACAAAATTTGGATAGACATCATTGAGAGGGCTGCCGATGTTCTTGGCAGTCGAGAATGTTTTTCCGTCGGGTGATAGCTCCGAATACCATATATCCGTAGCTTCAGAGGCATTTATATTATCGGCGTGATTGCTCCGACTGAAATATAATGTTTTGCCGTCCGGAGAGATAACCGGAGCAAGTTCATTCGTTGCTGAGTTTATTTCGCTCCCTAGTTTTTCAACCTTAATTTCGGAAGCAAATTGTGTTATATTAATTTCAGCATGGAGACTGTCGGGAGCATTGCTGATAGCTACAGCATCAATCAAATTCCAATCGGGTACTGCCCCTGTATGAACGTGAATCTCAATATCGGTAATTCTAAATGCCGGCGGTTCGAAGAATATATTTAATACCCGTCCTTCTGTTCCAATAGGACTGGGGATTGCTTGATAGACGGTATCCATTTCAGCATCCTCTCCATGTACAATCACCATTCCAATCGCTCCAGGGTTCAGTGCCTCGACAATGGCAATCTGGCCGGCGTACATCGGTTGCTGAAATCCCAGGCGGATTATTTCTACTCTGTTTGCAAATTCTTTTTGATTTTCCTTATCTTCAAATTTTGCTGCCCATGCACAAGGATTTTGTGAGTTGCGATATGAATAAAGATTTGGTTTCCCTAACAACTGTTCAGAGGAAAATGGACCATGCTCATTAAAAGAGGAGGTAACAAATACTACCCTGGAAGCCCACTGTGTAAAGTTGGGATCTACAGGGGTAACATATTCTTTGGGCTTTTTAGTAAGAACCGGTGATGGTTTACGAGGTTTCTGTTGAGGATTGACCTTGGCTTCCGTCATATTTACTACCAAAGCTATCAAAATAAAGAGTATGATACTCCGAAAAATATGTCGGCTATGCGATGAGAAACAATGAAAAGGTATAATTTGTGTCATATTTACGATATTTTAGTCACAGTGCTCAGGATTCTATTTCCCTTGTCGGATATTCAGTTGTAAAATAGAGTTAATTCTTAAAAAATATTCGAGTGGGTTTCACGTTAAAATAATTTCCTACTCGGAATAGTACTGCCAATCCATTGACCGACCGTTAAATATAGAAAGAATTTCATAATGATGACAAATTTATTTCGGCAACAATCATGCCGCCTTGTCCTCCTTCTTCTGCTTGTCTCAGGTTCTTCGCTTTCTGCGCAAAAATTACTGATACCGATGGACTTATCTCAAACCGACCATTTGAAAGCGTATGGACTGGCATATTGGGGGCTCACCAAAAATGTTGAGATTGACTGGCTCCTCAATTACCGCGCCGGCTCGTTTATCATGGATTATGCCGATAATATCGCTGCCGAATGCAGGATTCGCGGAGTCTATTTTGAACAGATTGACGGGGCAACAGCCGCTTCAATCTACTCCGAAGTACAGGGCGAAAATACAAACATGGACGCAGTCAGGTTGGAAAAGCCCCCTAAAATTGCTGTTTATACTCCCCCCGGTTCTCGTCCGTGGGATGATGCCGTTACACTTGCATTGGAATATGCGGAAGTAAAGTACGACAAAGTATGGGACGAAGAAGTTATCGGAGACAAACTCAAAGATTATGATTGGCTGCACCTTCACCACGAAGACTTTACTGGACAATATGGAAAATTCTATTCAAGTTTTGCCGCCGCCCCTTGGTATATCCAGCAAGTAGCTCTCTTGGAAAGTACAGCCAAAAAACTTGGATTTAAGAAAGTCTCGCAACTAAAAAGCGCAGTCAGCGAAAAAATACGCGACTTTGTAGCAGCCGGCGGTTTCATTTTTGCAATGTGTAGCGCTACCGACAGTTACGATATTGCTATGGCTGCCCAAAACCTTGATATTTGCGAACAAATGTATGACGGAGACGGAGCAGACCCGGATGCAAACAACAAACTTGATTTTACACGGACATTTGCTTTCGAAAAATTCCAATTGTACATGGATCCGTTCAAATACGAGTATTCGACAATAGACGTAGATGCCAATATACGAGCTAATATCAATGATAACGACTACTTCACTCTCTTCGACTTTTCGGCTAAATACGACCCTGTTCCAACCATGCTGACTCAATGCCACGCCAATGTCGTTCACAATTTTCTGGGTCAAACTACCGGCTTCCACAAAGGGATAATCAAAAAGTCGGTAACCTTACTCGGAGAAAAAGACGGAACAGATGAAGTAAAGTATATTCACGGCAACATAGGGCGCGGAACTTTCACATGGTATGGCGGACACGACCCCGAAGATTACCAGCACGCAATCGGCGACCCCCCGACCGACCTCTCGCTCCACAAAAATTCACCGGGATATCGGCTGATTCTCAATAATATTCTGTTTCCTGCTGCTAAGAAGAAAAAGCAGAAGACATGAAAATTCAAGTCAAGGCAGCTGTTACAACTGGATTCTGTATAGAAGGAAGGTTGCTTGTATGCCGCCGTGCGTTTTCATGTTGTAAAAGTCAAAAAACAGCCACGTCGAGGCAGTTGTTACAACTGCCTTTCCGCATAGACGCTTAGCAGGAAGGTCGGTTGTAACAACCGACCTGACCTAAATCTTTTCACAACTCCTTTAAACAATAACCGTAGAGATAGGGCAATGCCCTACCTCTACCATTTGTTTTGAACCGAAGTACTTACTTAATCACCTTCTCCAAAAGATCCTTCTGCCACCCTTTCCATTCCTTGCTATTATAGTACTTTGTAATTTTTTGCTTGTAACCGGACTGCTGATAAAAATAAGCGAGAACTTCTTGAGCCGGAGCGCTCAGTCTGCCACAGGGATTCAACATACCGTCTATAAGGTAATCAATCACTTTATCATCACAATAATTGATACGTTTGAGGGCATTCATTGCATTGCGACGTGTCCAAAACTCATAGCTTGGACTTGAGAAACGAATTAGTTTTTCACGTGAATCTGCTGCAGTTGGAGTTGATGCTGCTACTGAGACTTCAAGCCATTTAATTTTGACTTGGTTATACATTCCGAGTTCGTTTTTGGTTGTTTCCAAATAGGAGGAGATATTCTGCGGGTAATTATCGGCAAGTTTTTCCAGTGCAGTTGCCACAATTGTATATGAGGAATCCTTTAGCAAATTTTCAATATCCTTTTGGAATTCCGCAGGAACACCTTTTGCATTATTAATTGCACTTTTTCGGACATCAACATCTTTATCCTTATATGCCTTATGGAGTACAGAAAAAGCTGTTGCAGTTTTTTCGCTTGAAAGCTGCGAGACTATTTCGCTGCGCATCGGAGCGTATTTTTCCTTATCGAAAAGCTGAGCGAGCAGGGTTTGTTTTGCTGTTACATCGCTTGAGTCGTGCTTCAGAGCGACGAGAGCGTCGTAACGGTCAATCATATTGGGTGCATTCAAAACCTGCGCTTTTAGCTCTGCAAACGGCTTTTTGAATGTAACCTGTTTGATAATTCTGCTTGCTGGGTCGAATAGTACGTATGCAACATCCTTGCCGTTACTATTTGGGATAATCACTGTATGTTGTTCTTTTTCAATCCATTCGCGTTTACGGTCAGTGCTGCCGTCGTTATAATGCACTTCAAATTCTACCGGCATTTTAAATAAGCCCGAAAGTTCATCGCGCGGTTGGATTTGTGCAACTGAAATGCGGGTTTCACGTCCTGATTTGCTTCCTCGCACATCATCCCACGATACTTTGTAATGCGGTTCACCGCCACGATACAGCCACTCGTCGAAAAACCAATTGGGGGATATTCCCAGCACATCTTGAAATGACAGATAAATATCATTTGTCTCTACATTTGCATAAGCGTGATGCGAGAGATAGTGATTGATAACTTTTTTAAATTCGTCCTCACCGAATACATAATTCATCATATCAATGACAGCTGCACCTTTGGGATATACACGTGCGGTTCCGGCTTGTGTATGGACAATCGGGAGGCGGTCTTTTTCCGAGGCAGCGATTGCTGAATTCTGCGCACCGCGCCGCGACCACTGATAGGCATCTTCACCATAATATTTTCGGGTAAAGATAATCGGGTAGTATGTGGCAAAACTCTCCTGAAGCCATGTTCCTTTGCCGCTACGGGCAGTAATGAAATCACCGAACCATTGGTGAGTAAGTTCGTGAACATTTGTTCCTACGTAACTTCTATCTAAGAAACCTCGTTCATCTACTTGAGAAAAATCACCAAAGACCGTTGCAGTCGTATTTTCCATTGCACCGAATGTAAATTCCTGAACCGGAATTTGTGAATATGATTCCCAAGGATATTTAATACCTGTTTGCTCCTCAAGGAAGTCAATTGCTTCTGTTGAAAAGCGATATGTTGGTTCCAAACGTTCAGGGAAATCGGTATAGTACCACAACCGTACAGGAACGCCCGATTTGGAGACACGGTTGTCAATTGTATATTTACCGATTCCGAGCATCAATAAATATCCTGCATGAGGATGAGTCATCGTATAATGCCAAGTTTTTGTTCCGTTGCCATTGTCTTTTTCAGCCAGTTTCGTACCATTTGAGAGAACTTGATACTCTTTGTCAAATGTTACTATTGTTTCGGTTATGAATTTATCGTTCATTTCATCATACATCGGAATCCATGCCCTGTTATCAATTCCCTGACCTTGTGTCCAAATTTGCTTGCGAGTAGCACCATTTTCTTTGGTAGATGCAACATCAGCATTCCATCCGATAAAATAGAGACCTTTTCGAGGAGTTGCATCGTAGGTAAATACAATACTGTCGGTTGTTCCCCACGAAAGCGACCGCGACGGATAGACCATTACACTTGTATCTGTTGAAGCAAAGCGAAGCGATTTGCCATTGAGTGTTGCACTCTTAATATTGATTTTAATTGCATCAAAATAGATAGAATCCACTCCTCGTTGCAAGGGAGTAAAAACATGGGTAACCTTTCCCTTCACTAAACCCTTTGGTGCGTCGAAGCTAACCTCGACAGTCATGCGTTTAACATCAATCGGATGTTCGCGCGGCTCGGCAAAAGGTTCAGTATAATGGGTTTCAGTATGGAAAAATTGCGCAGACGACGGATACCATATCATAGCAGTCAATGCAAGCAGGAGGAAAAAGCGATTCATTTGATTCCTTAAAGAAATGTATAAGCGGATAATGTTTTTTAAATGTTTAGACTTAATAATGGTCAATGTTATTTTTTAGAAAAAGGGTTCTTTTGAGTTATGATTTTATCAATCCGTCTATGACGAAGATAAGGCGGCGAAACATTCAGCAGGGTAAGAGACGGAGGTAATGAAATAACTGGGGTAATGATGCCCGTAGTATCATGTGCTATAGTTTGAAATTCTATCAAAGCACGTACGGAAGAAGCACTCAATTGGGCTAGCTGTTCAGCTCCTCCGCGTATTGTAACGCTGATTCTGTCTGGAAGCAGTTGATGGTTGGATTGAGGTGACTCCGAAAGAATTTCAAGGGGAATATCATCAAATGTTATTTCAGCAGTTTGCTGAATTTCACAAGAGATGGTAACTGTCGGCTGAGATAAGGCAATATGGTTTTGAAGGGAATCAATAAGCTTGATTTCCATGCGAAATGATTTTGTTGCATCAGGTATTTTTATTGGAGGAGTTTGCCATTTTTGAATGGTTCTCAGCATCGCTTCATTTCCTCGAATTACAATGCTGTCCGGCTCGACGCGAATCCCTCCTACTACAGTGAACCCGTCACGAGGTATGATTTCAATTGAAGGTGATACAGGAACAGTTTTTCGGGCTATCGTTCCGGTACTGATACTAATGTTTTCGGGGGAAAGCTCTACTATTTTTTCTAAACTTAACGGCGGGCGCAAATTTTGTAAAATATCATTTTTAGAAAGAGAAAAATCACCCGAAGAAGTTTCCGAAAACTTCGTTAGGTCAATCGAACATTCAGGTTTTGCACTAATATACTCTAAGTTGATAATTTGCCAGCCGGATGCACGGATTTTTGCCGTTACATATTTGGGGAGTTCGTTCTGAACTGCTTTGTCTTCTTGCGGTTGAACTACCAGAGGAAATTGGACAAAGATAGTTGACGGTGTTTTTAAGCTCACGTATCCCCATAATGCTGCCGATAGCATCAAGCAGAAAAACAGCGATACAATGGAGACTTTGCGAGGCATAAACTCAATCAGCTATAATAAATAACAGCAGGAATATTCAAAATTACAAAAAAAGCCCTGCACAACCGTAAAGTATGTGCAGGGCAATGATAAAGAATAGTGTTAATCTATTCTGCGACTACTTTGTAATCGTGATTGTTTGTGTGTCGGTATAGGGACCTGAAACCATGCGGCATGAATACACACCCGACGGAATACCGCCGATAGGTACATTTGCCTGATAGCTTCCCGGGCTGAGATATTCATCCATCAGAATTGCTACCTGCTCACCGATAGAGTTGTAAAGCTCGAATCTGGTTTGCGAGCCCAGTCCGACACTGTAATTAATTGTAATATCATTACTTGTTACCGGGTTCGGAGTAACAGATGTTAGCGAATATGATACACCTGTAGATTTAACCAACCGTGCATTAATGAAGCATCCGTCAATTGTAACTTCTGTTGACTTGCTTGATGGAATCACACAAGGATTCAATTTCGGAGTTTGTACATTCAAGCCCATTGGATAATGAATCGTATCAGCAAGAAGGACAACAAAGTCAATATTAACTAAATCGCTGTTTGCCGGAATAGCTGCCGTTCCACTTGCATCAAGGGTAAGCATATGGCTGCTGCCGGTACCTGTTTCAGCAGGAGGAGAATTAAAATTCCAATTTTGCCTATACTGATCAGCAAAATTTGCACTTACGAATTTATAATGCTTTTCGTTAAAGATAACCTGAGCTACAAAATCTTTAACATCTGCACCAGGATTGCCTAGCCACTCGCCATTGGTTGCTTTCAGAGTAAACCTTTGCAGACCGCCGGCACTAATTTTCTGACCTTCGATACCCGAAACAATTGCAAACTCTACCGGAATAATCTTACCAATACCTGTGAGATTAACAGTACGGGTTGAAGGCGGAAATTCAATTTCGTCAAGATTACTACAGTTGATTATTATCTGAGCATTGTATGTTTGGTTGTTTGTCGGAGTAAATGTTACTTCGAATGGTTGCGGATCATTCGGTTCTAAGGTGTAGGGAAGATTTGGAAATCCTGCAAATGTAAACGCATCTGCATCCTGACCTACTTTGTCGTAACCGGTAATAATAAGTGGAGCAGTTCCAGTATTAACAATTGTAAACGACTGTTTCGGTTGATTACAAGTAAGAACTGTGCCGTAATCAATAGAAGTAACCGATATACGCGGAGCAGTATTGACATCAGTGAAACCACAACCGTCTACTTTTACTGTAGTTAGTACTGTTGGGTCTAGTTCTGGTCCAGGTGCCGCATCGGAAAGAATATTCACATTAATGAAGAGAGGACCAATTGCCGTTGGAGTGAATGAAACAGGAATCTGTATCGTACCACCCATTGGTATTTTTTGTGGCTGTGGTGGGTTGCCGACCCACTTAAAGTCTGCAATGTTTGGACTTGCAGGGTCAATTGTAATGCTCTTTACATTTAATTCTGCAGTTGTACTCGGGTTGCTGATAGTTATAAATCCATCAGGAGCTGTATTTCCAACCAAGAAGCACGGCTGTGTTTGAGTATTAATGAATGAATAGCCGGTCGCTACAATTTTTGGAAGGAAACCAAATCCTTCTAATATACCATCAGTCAACGGTGGAACTGTTTCTGCAAATCCCGGTTCTACCAAATTAGTAAACGGTCCTTCCGTTTTAGGGTAAAATATAACATTCACATTAACTTTTTCAGCTTCCGTCGGGTTAGGACGTAAAAGATTAGGCAAAGCTGGTGTTACATCCACAGCCGAATCAAAAATAAAGGTACTGTCGGTCGAAGTAGGAACTTGTAACTTCAAAGAATTTAATGTTAACGGAGAAGTTCCTTTATTATAAACATAAACTACTCCCGGAGTTTTGGTCATAACACGATGTCTTTGATAGTTATAGGGAGTGATAACCGGACCGGGTGTTTTTCCTGAACCTTTCCACAGCGAAGTTACATTACAGTCCGTTCCTGCCCCGTCAGTTTCAAATGTTACAGTAATACTATCAGCAGCAATTGCAGTTGGAGCAAATCCAATTGATGTGAATAATACCTCAGCACCTGGTGCTACTGTGAATGGGAAGTCGGGAGTTCGGTTCATAACAAAGAATGGAGGACGAACATCTCTTATTCCGATTACAGTAAGAGTGTCTGTACCTTTATTTTTAATATACAAACCTCGTCCTGTTTGTTTTTCTTTAAAGGAAGTGTCGGAATTAATGACAACGTTTCCGGCATTCCATACCGGTTCGACATCGGCACAAGGAACTACGCCGCGTCCTTTTATCGGGAATGGGAATCGTGCACATTTTGTTTCGGCAAAGAGTGAATCTATATCAATATTTGCATCTTCATCATCTTTTCCTTCAACTTTCGGAGTATAAGTCAGCGTAATTGTAATAGAATCCTTTGGCTTAAGCGTAACCGGCGGCATCGGTATCATTGTATCAATTTCAAATACTGACCCTTTATCTAACTTAATACTGGTAACCTCAACTGTTTTGTTATTTGGGTTTTTGAGTGTAACAGTCATTGTTTTTGACTTTCCTAGTCGAACTTTACCAAAATGAACGATTGCAGGATCAAGATCGAGTCTGTCCACTACATACCGCACAGTATCGAGAGTATAGTTGCCGGCACGGTCAAGAACTACTATGATTGCAAACGCATCTTTTGTTTTGTCTTTAACAAGGAGTTTAAAATCAAAAATTGTTTTCTTTGGAAGAGGAATAACCTTATCTTCAGTAATTAGCTTTAATTCATAGTTGTAGCTTAATGAATCAACGATATAAATATCAAAAATTCCTTGGTCAATTTGCACTGAATCAGGTGGGGGTGGTCCGTAATCTCGAAGCTCTGTAGCGTGATACGTATAGTCTCCGCAGTCTTCGGTAAATGTAAGAACAGGAGGGAGTGTGTCCACATCCGTTAATGATTTAGTTGCAAGAGCAGCGGGCCAGCCATAAGAATTGAACGTGCCAAATCCATAGATATACCCGCCGAAAAGAGTATTACTTGTAACAATGTGTGGTCCGGGGCTAACAGATCTCCGTCCCCAATAAAGGTTCGTTCCCGGAATATTCTGAAGAAGTAATTGGGAATATGATCTATATACTGTATCCCCATCAATTGCAAGTGATTTTAGCTTTTTCTGTTCTAAATCGGCTGTATCCCCTACAACGATAAAACTGAAATAATTATTGACAAAAGCTGCACTGACCGGAGTTTGAAACACTGTTGCTTTCAAGTACTGTTCCTGAGGAGTAAGAACTATCATGAACGGGTCGAATACATTACCCTTATCCCAATTGGCTGAATATGCATATTGCATCACTAAGATTGACTTGTCTGCTTCCCATGTGGTTATACCGTTAAAGCCGACAACAGCACCATTTCCTGCCCAAGAATTAAAATCTTCATAAAAATCGCCTGCTTTTGAAAGTATAATATCTCGTTGCCCCAGTAGCTCTTTGGAAACTTTATCATAGTATTTCATCTTAACCCGGGTGTTTGCTTTAGAGGCAACAACACGATAATAATCCCCTCTGTTGTCCCTCTGAAGTTCGATCGAGTAATATTTCTTACCCCACGCTGATACGGGAGGTATCATTTCGCACATATGATCTCGACCGTCGGTATTATTGGAAGGTAGCATCGTACGTTCATGATACGAGATAAGTCCGATTGGTTTATTCGAGGTAATCTTCGAACCGGTAAGATCGAACAAAGCAATTGTCGTTGCGTCCCCCTTTACATTATAGACTTCGCCTCTATTGAGAATTATAGGACCTAATGTCTGACCAATTTTAGAACCGCTTTTTGTCTTTGCCTCAGAACCGCCCCTGCCCCGCAACGTAATAAAGACTTCAGTTTTATCCTCAGATGCAACAACAATAAAGCCACCCGCAAGTGGACGAAACTCGTTAAAATCATAGTAGGAACAGTGTATATATTCAGTTCCCCATGTATTTATAGGGAGAGCAAGGTAGCCGTCTGCGGTAACTTGCTTTGCATTCATCATATACACAGAAATTGCTTGATCTGCAGTAATATGAATACCCCGCGGGTCAGCTATTTCGGAAGTCACAATTTCAAAGTCATAACTGGCTGAGCCGTCTTTAGTACTGAAAATAGCTACTTGATTTGCCAGTAGTTTTTTTGAACGAATAAATCCTGTTCCGGGTACTTCCAACGTTACGAGAGTGTTGTAGCTGGAAGTTATGTAGAATTCCAACTGAATTGGCGGTTGTGCTTTTACATCATTGAGGGGTACGGCAAGCCAAAACTCACGACCCTGGGCGGTGTTATTGAGTACTCTATCCGCATCTTTGATTTTCTTGCGGATTGCATCCATTTTGGCATCCTGAGCTTGTAATTGCACAGGAAGCGCCAATAGTGACGCAAAAAGTAGGGTGAATAAAACGTTGACAAAAGATTTCATCAGATTACTCCCGAAAAAATAAATTAAGAAAAGATTATAATTTGCTTGTTATACACGATTTCAAACTTCAAATTACTGTAATAATAGGAAATATAATAACAAAAATTTTCAAATAATGTGGATTGTTCATTTCAACGTACACTAAGGACATAGTATTTGCTATTTTTGTGGTATTGGCTATGGTTTGCTGGCATTTTGAATACTAAAAAATAGTTTATGACGTTTGATATGGTTATTATGCGAAGAATGGATAAAAAGAAACCATCGGTATTTTCCGATATGACTTTGGTATAACTGTTGATAACAAAAACGAAATATCATCGTACTCTTAGTACATGAGATACTTAAAAGTATTTCATGTCTCTACTGTGTAATAACACAAAATACACTGATACGTTGCACTTGAGCCGATTTTTTAACGGTAATGATGCAAATAACAGTTATATTCAGACATCATTTATATATCCGAAAGCTACACTATGCGTATGAAAAAATTTATTGCCCCATCTATGAAAGAAGGCATTACCCAAATGAAGAAAGAGCTGGGTGAAGATGCAGTAATCCTTTCAACTCGGAACGTAAGAGTGGAGGGAAGTGAGGATATAGTTGAAATTATAGCTGCTTTGGACGAGCAGCTCTCAAACAGTGGGGGGCAAGCCAAGTCAAATGAATCTAATGATACTTCGGGGGCAAAAACTTCACCGGCTAAAACACAACCTCAGTCACAACAGAAATCCAATGCAAGTACAAAAAATACAAACGCATATACCCAGCCGAGCTCATCGGACGATGATGAACAGAATATCAGCCAAGCAGCTACGCTTCTGCAACTTCGTAATGATGTCCGCTGGCTCAAAGAGACACTTACAACCATTGCCGAGAGTATTCCGTATCGCTATGCCAGTTCTCTCAGCCCGGCAAGTCGGAGTGTCTATACTACTCTTCGGGCGCAAGATTTTCCTGACGATGAAGCTCTGCGTATAGTCGGGCTTGCATGCTCAAGAGGTACTTCAAGCGACACCGACAATGATGTTCTATCAGCAGCACGGCAGGTTATCGCCTCGGAGCTTTCACTTTTTCCTCCGCTCGAAGTGCGCTCAACTGCAACGACAGTTGCTTTTGTGGGGACAACCGGAGGAGGAAAAACCACAACCATTACCAAACTCGCAGCGATTTGCAAACTTCTCTACAAGGCAAATATTCTCATCGTTTCGGCTGATACCTATAAAGTGGGTGGAGCAGAACAGCTTCAAACGTTCGCTTCAATTGCAGGAATCGCCTTTCATACCGCATACAGTTCTCAAGAATTACGGCAAATCGTCAAACAAGAATCAAAGCGTGACTTTATTTTTATAGATACGGTCGGGCGCAGCCAACAACGACGTCAGCATTTATTGGAAATAGGTGCATATCTGGAAGCAGCAGCCCCGGATATTACCTATCTCGTCCATAGTGCTTCTACGGGTGAGCAAACATTCCTTCAAACGCTGGAGCGATTCGCTGTACTCGAACCTGATGCGCTTATTCTTACCAAACTGGATGAATCTGCCGGATTAGGTGGTATTCTTACAGCTCTTCGCCGTTATGCCTTACCACTGGCGTACTATACAACAGGGCAAAAAATTCCTGATGATATTGAAACTGCTCGCGCAGAACGGTTAGCAGAAATTGTACTCCCTCAACCATGAAAAGGTATTTCCCCGTACTGCGAAAAAGATTCTTTGCAATCTACAAAGTAGTAGATGAATTTGCGGTTCGTATTGCAAAAGAGCATATATTTCTTCTTGCTTCAGGTATCGCCTTTAATATTGTTCTCTGTATTATTCCTCTTCTGCTGATTGCGTCTGCAATCGTTGGCTCTTTTACGGATAGTGAGGAACTTGCCAAAACACTGAACCGTGTCCTTTCGGATACTCTCCCGCCAAATCAGATCAGCTCAGAAATTATTACCTCTACACTCAAGGAACTTCACACTGCTTTCAAATTCAGTACTCTTGCCGGGTGGATTGGAGGGTTTGGGCTTCTCTGGACCTCATCGGCACTCTTCAGCACTATGCGCACGGGACTGAATGCTATTTTCAGCATAGAGACACCGAAATTCTTTCTTATATATAAGCTACAGGATATTGGGCTTACCTTAATCCTGATGGTGTTACTTCTTGCTTCGTCGCTTGTAGCACCTATTATGACCTTTGTGGGTTCAATCGGTCAGAATATTCTTCCTGAAAATGTTTTTGGGTGGGTAAGCGGTGTAACAGTTCATCTTGTAGGTCTTGCTTCGTCGGTTATTTTCTTTTTCTTCATCTACCAATTCATACCTAACAGGCAATTGCCACGTAGAATGATTGTTACTTCAACTCTTCTTTGTACGGGATTATGGGAACTTGCCAGATTTGGGTTTGCTTGGTACTTGGAAAATGTAGGTTCGTTTGGGACGGTGTATGGAGCTTATGCAATTGTATTTACTATTGCAATTTGGATATATTATTCGGCTTTGATTACCCTGCTTTCAGCCGAAGCAGCCGAATTTTGGTATGAAAAGCACACGGAAAACAAAGAAAAGAATGCAAAGAAACACGAAGTTGCCTCTCCGTTCATAAGTCCTCATCCACCAACGGCTTAGATGGTTTCATTTTTCCGACGTGATTCTAGAGCCATTACTTCTTTATAGGCGATAATTTTCTGAGTTAACTGTGGATTACCGACACTTAGTATTTGTACAGCAAGAATACCCGCATTTTTTCCGCCCCCGATTGCTACGGTGGCTACGGGAACGCCCGGCGGCATTTGTACAATCGAAAGAAGAGAATCTTCACCGTTCAATGCCTTTGATTGGATTGGTACTCCAATCACAGGTAATGGGCTGAATGCAGCAATCATACCGGGAAGATGAGCTGCCCCTCCCGCACCGGCAATAATTACTTTTATTCCGCGCTCATGTGCTCGTAAACCATATTCAGCCATGTCTGACGGAGTGCGATGCGCTGAAACGATACGTATTTCATACGGAATTGAAAATTCTTCACATATTGCAGCCGCTTCGCGCATTGTAGGCAAATCTGAATCGCTGCCCATGATTATTCCGACAAGAATTTCGTTATTCATACTATTAACAGAAATAGTTTTTGATTATTATGTTCAAGGTTCAGAAAGTACCGCCTCACGTTTGATAATTCCCCATAATTGGTCACGACCGTCACCCTTCACCGATGAATAGGGGAGTACATCAATGCAGAAATCGCAATATTGAACGGCTTCAGCTATTTGCGCTTTTCGCTCATCGCGAAGTTTTGGGGATATTTTATCGCATTTAGTGAGGACGATAACAAATTTACGTCCTTGATTTTCGAGCCACTCAATGAGAGCCATATCACTGTCCATCGGGTCGTGACGACTGTCTACGAGTACACAAACAAGCGCAAGCTGTGGACGTTTCTCAAGATAAGAATAATTAAACTGCGACCATTCATTGCGTTTCTCCCGTGAAATCACAGCATAGCCAAAGCCGGGTAAATCCACAAAAATCCATTTCTGCTCTATCCCAAAAAAGTTGATTTGCTGTGTTTTTCCCGGTGTAGAGCTGATATGAGCCAGATTCTTACGTGACACAATGCTATTCAGCAGTGAAGATTTGCCTACATTCGACCTACCGATAAATGCAACTTCGGGTAAAGGAGAAATAGGGAATTGCTGTTCTTGCGTAGCCCCTACCAAAAACATGGCTTCAAAGATTTTCATCATACAATCACAGGAATTAGAAAAGCAAACAGGCGAAAAAGCAAAACGCCGACCTCAATAATTAAGTCAGGCGTTTTATCTACTGCAAAAATAAGAAATTCTCTGTGTTTTATTGCATAACGACAATTGGAATGGTGTGAACCATACCATCAACGCTAAACGTACAATAATACATCCCTACAGCAGCACTTGTACTATTCCATAAAATCGAGTGCTCACCTTCTTGTTCTTGCAATGACCAACTGCTGATTTCTCTTCCAAGCACGTCAGTAATTTTTATTTGAATATTAGCGGGTTGAGAAAGTGTGTAGCTGAGAGTTGTTTCTCCATAGCTTGGATTTGGGATGATGTTGAAACGTGGTTCTAGTGCTGCTTTGGGTTCATCTGTTGCAAGTGACTCTGTAATAGTAATATAGCTTTGTTTGGTCATAGAGTCAATTGCTTCTCCATTTTGCATAGCAGTAAGGGTTACTGTATATGTTCCTGCTTTTATAAATATATGTTTTGGATTGCGTTCTGATGAAGTAGTCCCGTCGTTGAAATTCCATAGGAAGTCGTACTTATTATTAGCTGGCAGTGTAGTATTGGCAAAAGCAACGGTATCAGTAGTTTTGAGGTTTGTCCGATTGAGCAATGTGGTATTGAAGTCGGCTTTAATAGAAGTTTTGAGTGTATCGGGAACATTCCAGACGGTGATGTATCCATATTTATCGCCGGTAGCGATATGTTTTCCATCAGGTGATACAGCGAGTGCTGTAAAGATTGTTGGTTGTTTTGGGTAGAGGTATTCGTATGAATTTGCGTTGAGGTTGTAGATACCGATAGTCGAGTCAGACCGCAAAGTAAAAACATGGATGCCGTCTGGGTGGTACTCAAAGATTGAAGGGAGTTCGACGGGTTTAACAAGTATGCTGTCGTAAATATCCCATAGACCTGTATTGGTGAGGAGGTGGTATTTATCGGGGGAGAAGTGCATACTGGAAGCTGTGAAAGGAATTATACGAATTGTACTATCGTTAATAATATGCTTTACAATAATATTTTCGGTTTTTGAGTAGTTATCGTACCTTAAGGTGATATAGGATATATTATCAGGAGAAATTAATACAAATGAGCTTGAAGTTGATGCGTACAGCGGATTACCAGTAGGAGTACCCGATGTACGGTATAAGTTGTAATACCGCGAAATGTTTGTAGAAAAATTATAGAGTAATATATTGCCGAAATTAAGAAATATTAGAGAAGAATTTATAGTATTTATATTAGATGATGCAGTTCCATCGGCGCCAACAATAAACCAATCTTGATTCTCGGACAGACTGCTGCTCAAAGAGGAATTTTGAAGTCCAGCATATTGAAACTCGGGAATCACAGTAATATTTCCAAGACCAACATTCCAATTGATTTTTAGTTCGAGTGAATCGAAGGGGAAATGCCAGATGTGCATATAGTTGTAGTACTTTGCAATTGAATATTTAACATAAACAGGTGAATTATTACTAATCTGATAACTTCCTACAATGCCCGACTTGCTATCCTTTGTAAAAGCAACAGAATAAACTGGTTGTCCAAAATTTTTAGAAAATAATTGTTTGCCTGATGTAGTCTCCCAAACACGAGAGTAAGAATCGCTTCCTCCTGAAATAATGCTTTGTCCGTCAGGAGAAAAAACAAGAGAGTTAACCGACTGCGAATGGAAACGCTGTACCCATAATGCACCCGAAGGAACAATTTGCTTTATACATACAATAGTTTTATTGATACTGTCTGAGCGACCAAGGGTATCTCGAACCAGTAATATAACAGTGAAATTTCCGGGTTGAAAAAATCTATGAATCGGGTTTAGTTCATTTGAAATTGATCCGTCACCGAAATTCCATGTACATATTGTCCCGTTACGTATAGGGGTAGTTGTATTACTAAAATTTACAAAATTACCCACAAAGAAAGTATCTTTTGGAGTAGTAAATCCTGCTTTTGGGGTTGGAAAACTTACAACCACCTTTTTTGCAACAGTACCTGTTCTCCCAAGTGTATCCCAAACATTTAAAGTTATAATAAAAGTTCCGTCCTGACTGAACTTATGTATAGGATGAGCATCTTTGCTAACTTCGCTTCCATCACCAAAATTCCATTCAAAAGATGAACCGCGTTTAAAAGGAAAAGTTTTATTGGCAAAAGTAATTGTATCAAATATTTGAATTGAGTCTTTTATCAAAGTTGCATTACGAGACATTGTAAAGTCTGCAGTGAGCGTTGCTGCTTGCAATGTATCAGGTATTTTCCAAAGAGTTATTCTATTATTGGTAGCTGTAACAAATGCAGTGCGGGCAGCATTTATTTGAATAATATTTTCGGTAAGGGAATCTCCATGATAAACTTTCTCCCACGTATCTTTTTCAATATTTGAAATTGCTGCAACACCTCCTCCTGCATTGAATGCGAGCATATGATTATCGTCAGGAAGGAATACAAAACCTGTTTTAGTTAGACTGCGAAAGAAATGTACAGGTGGAAGATCTGTAAGATTATTTCCACTAAGTAGAAAATCGTCGCCGGAAGAAACTATATATCTGGGTATAGTTTTACTATATTTAAAACTACTGAGTAGAGGAGATAAACTTATAAAACAACCTTCTTTGTCTGCTGAACGCAAATCTCCGTGACCTTTCTTTGTGACAAAATAACTGCCAGCATTCCTTAACAAATAATTTCCTGATGGTGAAAAATATAATGAAAGAATACCACTGCCTTGAGGATCTTTCTCTTCTCCTCCAAAACTATATGTTGTTGGGTATGGATAATCTTGAAAAGAAAGGGTGTTGTCTTCGGTATTAAGAATTTTAGTTGAACCATTTCCGGTATATGCAGCACCGTATGTAGTTTCCAAAGTAGAGCCAACAACAATATATTTTCCATCAAGAGAGCTTGCTATGCTAAACTTTGTAAAATATCCGTAAGTTCCGTTACTCCCATTTGCGGTTGATTTTGATTCCATATTAATATCTTTAAGTTTTTCACCTGTAGTAATATCCCAGGATTCGAGATGACAACCACCATAAAAATCACTAACAATATGAACATATAAGCGTTCTCCATTTTTTCCAAGAACAATATCGTTCAGTAACATATTCCTCGGCTTAGGAAACACCTTTATCGAATCCCCTGTATTATAATCCAAAATAACAATCTCATCCCCCTTGAGCGCAGCCACATATTTCCCTTCAGCAATGGCAATCGAACTGATAGGAATGGTGTTCTTAGTAAGAGTTTTCTGCCAAAGAATATCGGTGTTTTGTGCATATGCATTGCCGGTGCAGGCGAACAAACTAAGCAGCAGCAAGAGTTTTTGGAGGGAAATCATAGAACTACCTCAATTTAAATGTATGAAAATCGGTGTTGAATCTACTTGTAATCATTATACTGACAGTTATGAAAAATTGTTCCCATTAAAGTGAAATTTTTTTAATGAAATTACACACTCAAGGTACGCTCAATTGTTTGCACAAACTGCATATTCTTCACACAGTCCAACTGTAAAAATCCGTATTTTTGCCAATTGCTTATACTTGATATAAGCAGATACTTATATACTTGAAGAGAAACCATGAAAAATGTATTGATTATAGCGTATTATTTTCCTCCATCAGGCGGACCCGGGGTTCAACGGGTTTTGAAGCACGTGCAGTATCTTCCTGAGTTTGGATGGAATCCGATTGTGCTGACCGTTTCGAATGGTGAATTTCCTGCGCGTGATGAATCCCTTTTGGCTAAAATACCTAAAGGGACAATCGTAGAGCGAACTCATATCTACGAACCGTATGATATATATCGCCTTGTAACCGGAAAGAAAAAGGGAACACCTATAGATGTAAATACAATCAAAAAAGACGACCAAAAGCGTACATTTAAAGAAAATATAGCCGAGCTTATCCGTGCTACCCTGTTTATTCCCGATGCTAGAATCGGATGGCTGCCCACAGCAGTAAAAGCCGGAATGGAAATCATTAAAAGGTACAATGTTGAGGCGATTTACAGTTCGTCACCGCCCTATACTTGCTCGTTAATTGCCCGAAATCTAAAGCGTAAAACGGGTTTGCCGTGGGTGGCAGGTTTCCGTGATCCATGGACGGATTTCCTGACAACTCCAAAACGTTGGTTTCTCCCCAAAATGATAGACCGCCGTATGGAACGCAGCGTTTTTACAGAAGCGGATGCGGTAGAAAGTGCGTGGGAAGGAATTACCGCAGATGCTTTAGGCAAATACCCTGAACTTTCGCGGGAGAAATTCCATTATGTACCCAATGGGTTTGATGCTGCCGATTTTCCTAAAACTCCAGTTGTCCATAATGATAAATTTACAGTGACTTATACCGGCTCGATGTATGGACGTCGTACGCCCGCCAGTTTTTTTGCAGCATTAGAATTACTCATTAAACGTGGAGTTATTTCAGTAGATTCGATTCATCTTCGGTTTGTCGGGCGATTTGGTGCCGAAATAGAAGAAATGTTCAGAAAAGCGTCATTTCGGGATTCGATAGAAGTAATCTCGTATGTCACCCACGAAGAAAGTGTTCGCTTCCTTCAACGCTCCGATGTGCTGCTGATGGTGGTGGACGAAGCCAAGGAAAGTAAGGAGATAGTTCCGGGTAAGGTGTTTGAATATATCGGCGTTCAGAAACCGATAATTGCTATTGCTCCGACGGATGGGGCAGTGGCGACTCATCTGCGTGAGACACGGTGCGGGAAGTCAGTTGATCAAGCGGACATCAAAGGGTGTGCGGTGATTGTTGAGGATTTTTATAATCAGTGGAAGACAAATAACTGGACTTTTACACCGAATTTTGACGAAGTGAAGAAGTATGAGCGACGTGAAGGTGCGAGAACACTGGCGGAATTGTTAGGGAAAAAAGGTTGAAAAATAGGAGATTGACAGTTCAGTTTCTATGAAATGGACATCAAAGGCAAAGGTAAAATGAAAACATATTTTCTGGTGAAAAATTGATCAAAATGGGAAATAAAAAGAATATGGTTAATTGTATGGTGCGGTAATATTCCAAAAAAAATCACATTACTTATTTCTACCTCAAGAATATGAATACTGAAAAAAGTCAAGCTATTGAAGGTATGGAAAGCCGATTAGTATCCTTGACAGAAGAATCGCCAGAATATCTTAATCTGTGCATCCAACTGGGTGATGCCCATACCGACAGTTTTATTCTCAGTGATGCGGTAGTTTATTATCGTCGTGCTCTTGATATTGCAGTAAAGCAAAACAATAGAGTTGAGGAAGCGAGATTACTTTCCCGTTTAGCAGCAGCGCATGGACGTTCCGGGAAATACCATGAAGCTCTTGAGCACGATTTGAAAGCCCTTTCACTTCTCGAACAAAATGGAGATGAAAATAAAAATTCTGCCCTTTATGCCACTATTCTCGGCAATACCGGTCTCGCTTATCACGGTATTTCAATTCTTGACTCGGCACATGAGTATTTTCTTCGGGCTCTCAAACTATTTGAGAAGCTCAATGATGGAGAAGGGGCAACGAGACAATATATAAATATCGGCTTGCTTTATGCAGATATGGGTGATACCGATGCTGCGTTAGAGGCATTAAAAAAAGCACTTTCCAAAGCTCAAAACTCTCCAAATAAACGGCATATTGCTTCCATTTTCAGCAGTATAGCAAATGTATATTATCTCATTGATGATTTTGGGAACGCTTTGGAGTTCAATCATAATGCCTTGGCGTATGCAGTCGAATCGAATGCAAAAGATTACCAAGCATCAATTATCGGCAATATCGGTGTTATTTACATGAAACAAGGTATATTCGGAAAAGCTTATGAGTACTTTTCACAAGCCCTTGCCATCAATGAGGAACTTGGAAAAATCCATGGAATTGTTGATCAATATGCAAATCTTGCTTCGGTTTCCATTGGAGAGAAAAATTATGATAAGGCACTCGGTTTTATAACCCAAGCTGTACAATTCGCCGACGAATCAAATCTGCCGGAGCAAATTTGTCTTGCTCACGGCGGATTAGGGGTTTTATATTCCGAACAGGATTTTGAAAAAAGAGATACTCGTAAGGCAATTCACCATTTGCAATTAGCCGTTTCATTGATAGAAAATCACGGGCTTACGCTGCAAAACGGAGAATACTATAAAAAACTTTCAGAAGTCTATGCAGAATTAAATGACGGAATGAATGCCTATAATGCACACAAGCAATATAGCGAATTGCGAGAACGACTGTATAATGAGGAAGTAACAAACAGAGCTAAGCAGTTTGGTTTTGAACGGAAACTTACCGCCGAAAAGGCAAGGACACAAGAACATGAAAATATTCTGAATAAGACATTTCCCACTCAAATAGCCCGGCGTTTGCTTGCAAATGAAACCTTTATTGCAGATTATTATGAATCGGTTTCTGTCATATTTATGGATGTTGTTAATTTTACACCGCTTGCATCGAAAATTCCGCCAAAGATGGTAGTAAATTTACTCAATATTATTTTTACAAAAGCCGATGAAGTTATGAATGAGTTTGGCTTGGAGAAAATAAAAACAATAGGTGATGCATATATGGCGATATGCGGTGCTCCCGTACTCCGGCATGACCATGCCCTAAGAACTGCTTCTGCTGCATTGAAACTCCGTAGTGAAATGAAAACGATCAGTGCGTATTTCCATCAAGAATTTGGCAGTCAAGATTGGTTTCCCGATATTATTAAATTGGAGGTTCGGATTGGCGTTCACTGCGGTGAAGCAGTCGGGGGAGTAATCGGAAGCGAAAAGCTTGCTTATGATCTTTGGGGAGATGCTGTAAATACGGCAGCACGAATGGAAAGTCATGGGGAAGCAGGAAAAATTCACGTAAGTGAAGAATTTGCAAAAACTCTTATGGGAGAATCCTCACTGAAAGACACTCTCACCCATTTGGAGAGTGCAGGGATGAGGACTCTTGAGCGGGGTGAATTAGACATCAAGGGTAAAGGAAAGATGAAGACGTACTTTTTGGAAGAAATTTAATAAAAACTGCCATGCAGCAACTTTCAGAAAGGATTGGGGAGTACCTTCGTTGTGGAATTACCGATATCAATTCAAACTAATTGATTCGGCATAGGTTTTGTTGTATTACCATAAGTGATAGGACTAAAATAACTGAACCATTAAATTCATAAAATTATTTGGTTGAAAAATTGGCAAGTACTAGATGCTTAGACTAAGCTGTAAATGACATCTCATACATTGCCCGTCATTCTGAGTGCAACGAAGAATCTCCGTATGCACATCCGTCCA
>CAZGNO010000046.1:0-30455 GCA_964527785.1 uncultured Chitinophagaceae bacterium | reverse complement strand
AAAAAGGTATTTTTGTTGAAGTCAGGTGTAGCACCTGACTTGACTAGGAAGAA
Source organism: uncultured Chitinophagaceae bacterium (assembly GCA_964527785.1). Taxonomy (GTDB): domain Bacteria; phylum Bacteroidota; class Ignavibacteria; order Kapaibacteriales; family UBA961; genus JADJXV01. Next base: position 30,402 of record CAZGNO010000046.1, on the reverse strand, counting down.
ACACAATACATTAATTGTTGCGTAACATCAGTTATTAAATGAAACAAAACACGTTTCCGGCTGTCAGTCTCACTGCATAGTTATAAATTTAGTAGAATACTAAGTAAGGGGACAAAAATAATCGTTGTATTAGTATAGCTGTCATTCTGAAGGAGTCCTCGACTGAAGAATCTCCGCAATGCAATACAAGAAAAGGACTTAAGCAGCATACGGAGATTCTTCGCTGCCGCTCAGAATGACAGGACTGAATATAGCAATTTAATCTGTCCCCTTACTTACTTGTATTTAATCACACTATATGTATGAAATTAATTGCTTTTCTCCTTTTTGCAGTAGTGATCGTTTCCTCATCTTCGGTTGCAAGTGAATCCTCTGTTTCGATTGGAATATCTGGCGGGTATGTCGTTCTGATGCATTCAGGTATATTTAACTTTACTAATCCAGAATTTTCGAGTAAAGAATATGGGCAACTGCGTTATTCGTTCTCTAGTGGTGAGGGGTTTAGAGCAGCAGTAAATGGAGTTTTTACACTTGATAAAGCAGATAGATTTTCTCTTGCTTCATGTATAGAATATTCTAATATATCTTCAAAATCAGATAACGCAGGCGAAAGCTATCCTTTACGATTACCGGATGGAGAACCAATACTAACAGAAACTTATTACCGCAATAAATACTCACAGGAAGCAATTTCTATAGACTTCGACATTCGGTATAAACCTTTTGAAAATAATAATTTTGGAGGACTGATAGGAATGGTTGGGTCATATATTGTTTCAAATTCGTATCGTTTTACATACAATATTGTGTTTAACCCAAATAATCCGGGCATCCCATTTTCCAATAAAAAAGAAAGGGAAACAGCAATAGTTACTCCACTTGATATGGAACCTATTGTTAAAGATTTCATACCACGCTATACCGATGAAACCCGCACCAGCATTCTTTTCTATGAAGGTGAACTCCCCGACATCAACCCGCTCCAAGTTTCACTCAGAGCAGGAATATTCTACGACTTCACAATTAAAGGAATAATTCTTTCACCAAGCATAGTCTATCATTTCCCGCTTACTCGGATTTCATCATCACAAGATTGGAAGGTTTCTCAGCTTATAGGAGCATTTGATGTCAGAATTCCGTTGTAGAGTATCCTATTACAACTTTGCTTGCAGTTTCAAATGCAATCTGACGGAGTGAGTCTGTATCTGCGTCCGGCTCACCGTAAGCGAGAGCAACCCCCATTCTTCGATAGACCCGTGTAATGGGTTTGCCGAAGATTCGCACGTCTGTTCTTGGAGCGGAAATTGCATCTTCGATACCTGAATATTCCGGTGTTTTTCCATCCTCCAACGCAAGAATAACTGCGCTTGCTCCCGCCCGTTCGAGTGTTATTTCCGGGATAGGCAACCCCAGCACTGCCCGGCAATGCAGCTCGAATTCCGTTAGGTTCTGTGTTCCAGCAAGAGTCACCATTCCCGTATCATGAGGACGCGGTGAAAGTTCCGAAAAATAGACTTCGGTTTCCGTGAGGAAGAACTCAACACCCCAAATTCCTGCACCGGTCAAAGCTGCTGTAACCGATGCAGCTATATGCTGCGCTTCTTCCAATTGATGTGGCAATATCGCGCACGGCTGCCAGCTTTCCTGATAATCCCCACGTTCCTGTCTGTGTCCGATTGGAGGACAAAACAGTGTTTCCCCGCTTTTTTGGGTAACTGTAAGCAGGGTAATCTCACTCGTAAATTTGATAAACTCTTCCACTATTACCTCACTTCCACCCGCACGCCCTTTGGTTGCGGCATATTCCCATGCTTTTTCAATATCCGCCTCGGTTTTAACTACCGATTGCCCCTTGCCGGAGGAAGACATAAGCGGTTTCACAACACACGGCAAACCGATGACACCAACCGCGTCGTGGAACTCTTCAAGTGACGAAGCATAGCGGTATTTTGCTGTTTTAAGCCCTAATTCTTTTGCTGCCAAATCGCGTATTGCTTTACGGTTCATCGTGAAATTAGCTGCTTTAGCACTCGGCACAACCTGAATCCCCTGCTCCTCAAAACCATACAAACGTTCAGTGCGGATTGCCTCGATTTCAGGAACAACTATGTCCGGCTTGTGTTTGGCAACGATATGGTCGAGTGCGTCACCGTCGAGCATATTGATTATTTCACGATCGTGCGCCACCTGCATAGCCGGAGCATCATCGTAAGAATCTACGGCAATAACATATTGACCGAGACGTTGGGCAGCAATTACAAATTCTTTGCCGAGTTCACCGGAACCGAGAAGCATTATTTTCTTTTTCATAGGGGTATTCGTTGGAATATTCTTGGGAAGTAACCATTCTGCGCATCTTTTTTTCAAAATTAGCCAAGAAATATCAAATATTGTGTACACACTACAGAAATAGTTCAGGAAACACCGTAGCAAAATACGTTTCATGTTCCATTGTATCATTCCGTAGAATCGGGTTTGCAAACCCGATTCTACGGAATGGGAATGCGAGGGGTAATCAAAAATGAATATATCTCACGCACCACAGAACAAAACCTCCAAAATTTATTTAAATTTGTGGATTACTTCTGCTTGTTCCATAATACTACTAAAGAATTATGAACCGTCTTTTTACATTGCTTATTATTGCCCTCATCTCAACGGTCTGTTCACTTCAGGCGCAATACTCGCTCGACCCTACTCTCATTCCTCCGCAAACCGACTCAATGCCTTCATGGGCGCGGCTTTTGTATATAAAGCCGGTAAATATCATAGAACTTGAGCGTTCATATAAAGAGTATTACCAAACCCATACATTTGAGAAAAACGCTTATACCCACTTTTATAAACGCTGGCGGGCAGCTTCGCTTCCATTTATCGGGGCAGACGGTTTTGTTCGCCCTCCGAATACAGCCGATGAAATGAACTCCTGGCGCAATAGCCGTGAACATATTTCAAAGTCTAAAAAAACAACGATAGCCGCCACACTCTGGAAGCCGTTCGATATGGAAACCCGATGGCTGAAACAAGATGTTGATGCTCAACCAGTTTGCCCGTGGCAAGCGAATGTCTATGGTTTTGATATTTCACGCTCTAATCCTAATATTCTCGTGGTTGGTACAGAGCCGGGCGGGATATTCCGTACAACCAACAAAGGGAAAACATGGGAGCAGATAGGGGCAAATTATCTTCTCAGTACGGAAGCAATCAGCATTCACCCGAACGACCCCTCTATATTCATTCTCGGAACGAATAATGCAATTCGCAAAACTACCGACGGCGGAGTAACATGGGCTACCATTTATCAAAAAAGCGGTATGTGGGTACACGATATTGAAATCAGTTATACCAATCCGAATCTTTACATAGCAGGAACTACACAGGGATTATTCCGCAGCACCGATGCCGGGGCAACGTGGAATCAAATTCTTACCGACGTTATCACTGACCTCGAAATTCTCAATAATGCTCCCAATGAAATTGTAGTTCTCAAGCAAAATAAAACCACAAATTTCTATGAAATATGGAAGTCCATTGACGAGGGAGCAACATTTGCAGCAAAAACTACAGGATGGGTTACGGGCTTGACAGGCGGAGAAGGACGGCTTGGAATTACCTCAGTCAATGTAAAGCTAATCTATGCCTTTGTACTCTCCGATAAATTACCGCGAGTGCTTCGCTCAGATGACGCAGGGGAGACATGGGCTGTGACAGCGTCCGGCGGAACAGACCAACTAAAAGTAAATAACGGGCAGGGATATTATGATATGGGTATCGTCGTTTCACAGACAAATCCCAACGAGGTGATAGTGGCAACTACTACCGCCTATAAATCAACCGACGGAGGAATTACTTTTAAAGATCTCGGTGGATATTCCGGTCCGTTTCCCATCCACCCCGACATACAGGAAATGAAAGCTATCGGCACTGAAACATGGATTGCTACCGACGGCGGAATGACACTTTCCACTGATTTCTACACAAATACAAAAAATGCAGAATCACGCATAAGCGGAATATTCGGTTCGGATTTTTGGGGATTTGACCAAGGGTGGAACGAAGATGTGGTAGTCGGCGGACGTTATCATAACGGGAACACTGCCCGACATGAAAATTATCAAGGTACATTTCTTAGGATGGGCGGGGCGGAATCCGCTACGGGGTATATCAACCCTGCAGACGCAAGAACCACCTACTTTTCAGATATCGGCGGCTATAGAATTCCCTCAGCATCCGACGGGAAAGTAACATCGGTTGCGATGAGCAAATACCCGAACGAAAGCTATTATCTGATGGAATACAGCGATATGGTGTGGGACCCAAGATATAGCAGCGTTATTTGGCTCGGAAGCGGGGCAACACTGTGGAAAAGTGAAAATGGCGGCGCAAAGTTTGATTCGATATTTGCGACCACCGACAAAGAAGCAGTCATTGAGCATATAGAAATATCAAGAAGAAATCCCGATGTGATGTATATTACCCAACGCTCCAATTCCCTTTACGACGGTAAAATATGGCGCACTCAGGATGGCGGCAAAACATGGGCTGAATGCTCAAACCCACCCAATACAAACGGAGGTGACCGTCGCGTCTCACAAATCACGGTCTCCGGGACTGACGAGAATGAATTATGGGTTGCCTACCGTGCGGGAAGTCCCGCGAGTAAAGTATTTAAAACAACCGATGGCGGTAAGTCGTGGCAAAACTTAACCACACCGGCAATTGCCCAAGTTACATCTAGCGATATTATTCATCAACTTGGAACAAACGGCGGTGTGTATTTGGCATGCGACGACGGGAAAATGTTCTATCGAAATGCCAGCATGAGCGACTGGCAACCATACAGTGATGGATTGCCGGTTGCACTGACCATTCGCGGGGTAAAATGCTTCTACCGTGACGGACGATTGCGTATCGGTACAAGCATGGGTGTATGGGATGCTCCCCTGTTTGAGCCGTCAAGTCCACTTGCTCAGCCGATGGCTGACCGCTCTATAAGCCAATGCTCACGAGATACTATCCAATTTACCGATTATTCTGTTTTGAATAAATCGGGTGCTACATACACTTGGAAATTCCCCGGAGCAAGCTATGTCAGTTCGGATACAGCTCGAAGCCCGCGCGTAGTGTACGACAAGCCCGGCGTTTATTCCGTTACCCTCACAGTCAATAATACCGGCGGAAAAAGCAGCAGCAAACTCGTTCAAAACTGTATGAATGTTCTGCCTAGCGTCTGCGAACCGGAATGGATACCCGGAAAAGCACTTTCACTTTCTAAAAATAATGATATAGCACGTATTGATTCTATTCCTGCTCTCGCAGGTGCTGAATCGTTTACCGTGAGTACATGGGTAAAGCTCGATACAATTCAACAATCGTTCTCGCAAATCTTTTCAAATTGGAATAGTAATATCGGGTTTTCTTTCGGGTTTTCATTTCAAGGATACCGACCGAATACAAACCTTACGTTCTATTGGATGGATGTTCCGTACCAACTGACAACGCCGTTTGATTTGCCCATAAACCAATGGACGCACATTGCAATGACTGTAGAACCAACAAAAGTCACGCTCTACCGTGATGGAGAAAAGTGGGAACGGACGGGAAATTATTCAGGATTTGATTTGTCTCATACACCGTTTGAAATAGGCGGCGGCTTGCCCGGACAAGGCGGGAATTTTCGTGGGGAAATTGAGGAGCTCAAAGTCTATAACCGTGCACTGTCTCAAGATGAGATTCGCGAGCAAATGCATTTGATTCGCGGAGAAAAAGCAGGAGAGCAGCCGATTGCCTATTACCAGTTCAATGAAGCACAAGAAAATACGATTTTTGACCGGAGCACCAAAACTGCCCACGCAGCAAATGGCGGTGGCAGTCATATTGCATCATCCGCACCCATAGGACGCGGAACAGCGATGAGAACTGATGCTACAGAAGGAAAAATGAATTTTCCGTCAACGGATATTACTTTGTTCTTGAACCCTACGGATGCTACAGAAATCGCTGCATATCGTTTTACCACAATGCCTGCTTTACTTCCTGCTGTAGATACATCAAGGTTAAGCCGTTCGTGGTGGTTGCTTCGCGGATGGAAAGAAAACGGGAGTCCGGTGACTTCTGTCAGTATTGACAGTATCCAATTTTCAAGAGTAGGTAAAATATCTGCAAGTGACGCTGGTAATCCATCAGTTTTTGTACTTTATAAAAGAGCAAATACCGACCATACAAATTCATGGAAAATTACTGCTACAGGACAGTCCACAGAGCCGCTCATGGATGCAGTTTCGTTTGGAGGCGATACTGCCGCTGCTGCCCAATACATTATAGAATCGAAAGGAACAACAGTACTGGGAGTGGACGAATCCGCACAAGATATTGTCATTTCTGTAGTCCCGAATCCTTCTACAGGCATACTCTCACTTAGAATTGACAATCAAGATGCAGTAGTAAACTCATCCGTTGAAATAATCAATGTACTGGGGCAAACAGTAAAGGTAGTTGCTCTCCAATCAAATCATATTTCAATTGATATCAGTAATTTGCCGAGTGGACTATATGCAGTAAGAGCGGGGAATTCCAGTGCAATGTTTGTAAAGTTGTAATAAAAAAACACGTTCGGTCTTTCTAAGGATTAACCGGACGTGTTTTTTTATTACAACTTTACAAACCTATGTCGAGACTGTTGTTACAACCGACCTGACCTTAAATTGCCGGTTGAACCTGTTTGACCTTGCCCAACCTCAATCTGTTTAGGTTGCTTTTCTCCATTCGGAAAACGACTTTTCGAGTGTTTGTAGAAACACTTGGCTGTCCTGTGCCCCTGATACAGCATACTTTCTGTCGAATACAAAGAACGGTACACCTCGAACACCCATTTGATGTGCTTCGCGTATATCAGCTTTCACCTCATCGGCATACGTATCTTCATTGAGTGCAATTTTTAGAGTTTCTGCATCTAAACCAATCTCTTTTCCCAATTCTATAAGGGTTGACAGGTCATCTGTGTTTTTCCCTTCGGTAAAATAGGCAGAGAATAATCTTTCCTCTGCTTCATCTTGCTTGCCATACTGTTTCGCAAAATGAGAAAAGCGGTGGGCATTGAACGAATTGGCTACAATTGCCGTATCCAAATTATACACCAAACCAACTTTTTTAGCCAACTCGGTAACATTATCGTTCATTCGCTTTGCTTCTTGTAAACTGATTCCCTTATGCTCAGTTAAATACTGATTGATGTTTTTGCCGGGATTGGTTTTCATATCGGGAGAAAGTTGAAAACTTTTCCATATTACTTGAACATTGTCCTTACCGGCAAATTGCGACAAGCCGTTTTCAAATTTCCGTTTGCCGATATAGCAAAACGGACACATGACATCACTCCAAATTTCTACGGTCATTTTATCTTGAGTCGAATTCATACTATTGTTATTATTTTGATTGAATAGGTGCTATACTTTTGTACAGTGACCATCATTATCTGCTAAATTACACAATTAGGATATCCGGTTGTCATATCGCACACTGCTTACTTTGTGCATATAAATATTTGAAAAAATCAAAATCACCAGAAAAATAAGAGGTGCGATGACTTTTGCTGCTGCATCATTGTTGTGGAGGTGTGCAATAGTTGCAGACACAAAGGCAATCCCAAATCCTGCATACGCCCATTCTTTTATTCTTTCGGGAATCTGTGGAATTACCAGCACTACTACACCGATGATTTTGGCAATTGCCAACTCGACTCTGAAGTAATCAAGGAATCCCAAAGTTTTAAATGCAATTTCCAATTCAGGATTTGTGAGATAGCTGTATCCGCTGAACAGCATCACTAGCCCGAGAATACCGGTAGTTATCCAGTAAATTATCGAATTTGTTTTCATTTTGTTGTTAATTATTTGTGAAATAAAATGATTGTAAGTATTCTTTTAGAGAAGTAGGTTTTCTGCCTAGTAATCGTTCTAACGTTGGGTCGGGAATATCAAACTCATTTTGTTTGATTGCCTCTGCAAATGCAGCAAAGAATCCGGCGTACGTTTCGGGTACACCCGCCTTGACAACTTGCTCTACATACACTTCTTTTGACGGGCTTGTATAAAATACCGTCTTGCCAGATAAATCACTGAGTATCTCGGCTATGTCGCTGAGTGAATCCGAAGTGTTTGATGAGATCGGGTATTCTTGGTTTTCGTGACCTTCTGATGTGAGTATATTTGCGGCTGCTTCCGCCATATCCATTCGAGTGGCAAACGGAACCCTGCCATTTCCTGCGGGATAGAAAATTCCTGTTTCCAATACCTTCTCACCGATAAACATTGGTAATACATCTGCATAGAGATTGTTGTTCAAAAGCGTATAGGTAAGCCCTGAATTCTTGATATGCTTGACTGTTCTGGCATGGCTTTCGGATATAAACGATATGGCTGAATTATGCATATCCTTCATACAGGCACTGGTATAGACTATATGTTTTACTCCTGCTTCTTTTGCTGCATCAATTGCTGCAATATGATGAGTGCCTCTGTCCTGCATATCGCTTGAAGAAACAAGTAGTAGTTTATCAACCCCATTGAAAGCACTAACCAAAGAGTTATAGTCTGTGTAATCACCAATTCGTACATCAATACCTTTTGCCTTTAGGACGGCAGCTTTGTTTTCATCTCTAGCCAGTGCCGCAATGTGATTTACGGGCATTTTTTTTGAAAGGAAATCAATTGCTGCATTCCCAAACTGCCCTGTTGAACCTGTTACTAATATCATAACTTTTCTCGCATCTGTAAATAAATTTTGTTTGCAATACAAAACTATGTATTTTTGCTATACAAAAGTTAGCACTATACCAAAGTATAGTACTATACTTTGGTATAGTGCTAGGCGCAAACTAATTATATTATGGGCTTAAAATGAAGAAAGAAGATTGTGGTGAACACAACCCGGGTGAGTGTTTAAAAATGATTCTGCCGGTACGAGATGCTTTGGAAATACTAAGCGGCAAGTGGAAGTTGCCGATTATCATTTCGCTTTCATTCGGCAATAAACGGTTTTCCGAAATGGCTAAGGAGATTCCGAAAATTACAGATAAGATGCTTTCAAAAGAATTGAGAGAATTAGAAACTAATCAGCTTGTCAAGCGCACGGTTTATGATTCTGTTCCGGTGGTTGTAGAATATTCTATGACCGAATATGGTCATACTTTGCAAAATGTGATCAAAGAATTGCATACATGGGGGTCACAACACCGTAAAAGAATAATAGGGAAATAATACCACACAAACAACTGTATCTTTTGTACTGAAATATAGATAGGGCTGAGTTATATTGTACGAGATATAGTTAAAATATCCCCAATTTTTTACACAATAAAAATATGAGTTGTAACTTTGACTGTTACTCTGTAATTTCGCGCTGTACGTAACTGTTATTTTTCATTTTTATGGGGAATGGTATGAAAATTTCAACAATGGTAAAGTGTTTTTGTGTGGCTTTAGTAGCCGCTCTATGTTTTGGCAATGCAAACGCTCAAACGCCTGACGGACAATGGGGTATAGGACTTACAGCTGGGAATTCGCTCGGAGGTCATGTTGCGTATGCGATTAATCCCGGTTTCCACATCGGTGCCGGTGTAGGTTTGGCACTAACGAGCGTAAGCGCAGACGGAAACAGTAGATCAGGAAATCTCCTTCTATTTGCACCGTATGCAAAACTAATCTTAGCAGGTATGAAGGATATGAAACCATATTTCTTCGGTTCTTTTGTTCTTTCTTCCGGTAAAGCAGCCGGTGCAGGGGAGTCAACTACAAACACAGGACTTAATTTAGGTGCAGGTGCAGAGTATTTTGCATCAAGAAATGTTGGTATTTACGGCCATCTCTCTGTTATCAGCTTGGGTTTTGGTGATGTTTCTACTACAGACATTGGTTTGCTAACTCCGCAAGTCGGAATTGAATGGTTCTTTAATCAATAGTCTCCTGAACAATTATTAAGTGATTTAAGTGCGAAACCAATTAGGTTTCGCATTTTTTATTTGTATCTATTCCTACACAATGACCTCATCCCGAAACATACTCATTAACGCACGACGTATCGCAGTTGTTCGAACTGACCGTTTGGGGGATATGGTGCTGACTCTTCCACTGTGTGCAGCTCTCAAGTCTGTATGCCCGAACGCAGGAATCACACTTATTGCCCGTTCATATTGCGCACCTTTGCTCTATAATTCTCCTGCTATTGACTGCGCTCTTTTCGCAGATAAAACTATTGGCGGAGCATCGGCACTTATTCGCTCGGGAAATTATGATGTAATTTTCTTTCCCCGTCCACTGTTTGAAGAATATTTTGCAGCATTTTGGGCAGGAATTCCTTTGCGGGTTGGCTCCGGATACCGCTGGTATAGTTTTTTGATAAATCACAAACAATTTGACCATCGCAAAACTGCAGAATTTCATGAGGTGGAATATAACACTCGGCTGGTAGAAAGCGCATTAGGGGAATCTGTCGAAACTATTTTGGTGCGTCCTGTAATTATGCCAGGAAGTAGGAAAAATGTTGAAATACTTTTACAGTCTAATGGAATTTCAGCGAATCAAAACTTCGTAGTTATCCATCCGGGTAGTGGTGGCTCTGCGCGCGATTGGCAACCTGACAATTTTGGAAAACTTGCAGCACTGCTTACAGCACTCTTGAACATTCCAATTATCATCACCGGTATAGAGACCGAAAAAGAACTGTGCAGTAGAGTTCATCAGTTTTGCCCTTCTGCCCTTAATCTTTGCGGGAAATTAGAACTTGGGGAAATGATTGCGTTACTTGACAGTTCATCGCTCCTTGTAGCAAATTCTACAGGAGTTTTGCATATTGCAGCGGCACTCGGCATTCCGGTTGTAGGGCTATATCCCCGTACAGCGGCAATAAGTGCGAAACGTTGGGGACCATATTCCGACAATTCACAGGTTCTTTCCCCACCGGATACAAATGAACAGAAAGATGATATGAGTTTAATAACTGTAGAGTCAGTCGTTGACGCTTGTCTTTCCTTTTTTTGATTAGCTATTATGAAAACAACCCTTTCGCTCGTAGAAGCACGGCAACTTGCGTTGCATCATCAACAGTTACTTACTTCCGATGCTCCCTCCGGCAGAGCCGGAACATTGTCAGTACTGGAGCAGCTTGGCTATGTTCAGATTGATACAATTTCTGTGGTAGAAAGAGCACATCATCATGTTTTATGGAGTCGTCAAGCAGATTACAATCCGTCATATTTAAATGAATTGATTGATGATAAATCTGCATTTGAGTATTGGAGTCATGCCGCTGCCTACTTGCCAATGAGAGATTTCCGTTATTCATTGATTTCAAAGCGAAATCGAGCAAAAAGAATAGCAGAACAAGCATTGGATAAGAAAATGAGAAAATATGTATTGGAGCGTATTCAAGCAGAAGGTGCATTACAAGCACGGCATTTCGAAAATTCTACAAAAACTACCGGAGGTTGGTGGGAGCATAAACCCGCAAAAATCGCTTTGGAACGTCTCTTTTTTGAGGGAACTCTTATGATTTCTCAGAGAATCAATTTCCAAAAAGTATACGACATAACCGACCGCGTTTTACCGGAGGGAATTAATAGAACTATGCCGACAATAGATGAATATTCACGCCATTTGATTACCACAGCCATTAATGCTCATGGTTTTGCAAGTGTAGAAGAGATAAGTTACCTCCGTGGTGGAGATTCTCGCAGAGCAGTTCTCAGGGCTATTCAAGAAATGTCCGAAAATGGCGAACTTCTACCTGTCACGATTGAGGGCAGTAAACAAAAGTATTATTCTTCACAAACAAATCTTGCTTTAATCGGATTAATACCGACCCAAAACATCCATATACTTTCGCCCTTTGACAATGCCGTGATTCAGCGTAAACGGCTTGCGCAATTGTGGGATTTTGATTATCAAGTTGAGTGTTATGTCCCTGCGCCAAAGAGAAAATTTGGATATTTCTGTTTGCCGATTATGGTAGGAGATACTTTTATCGGACGGATTGATGCAAAGGCAGAACGACGTTCAAAACGATTAATTATAAACTCATTATACATTGAAAAAGAGTTTAACTCGGATTATACCGCTCTTGCCGGTTCAATTGCCCGATTTGCAGATTTTAACGGGTGTACAACTGTTGAGTTAGTAGCTGCGTATCCCATAAGCATAAAAAAACCGCTTGTGAAGGAATTGTCATCCCACAAACAAACGGATTGAATCACACAATTCGATTATTTCTAGTCCTTACGGTATGCCATTGCCTTATGTAAGTGGATAAGTTTAAAATCTTTTGACAAGCCGTGTAATGATTCTGAATACCCGACAAATAAATACCCGCCTTTAGTCAATGAATGGTAAAGGTTCTCAATTACTTTTTTCTTTGACACTACATCAAAATATATCAGAACATTACAGCAAAAAACAACATCCATATCTCGAATTGAGTTCATTGCAGACTGATCAAATAAATTAAAATTATTGAAAGACACTGAACTGCGAATTTCGGGATTCAGATAGTAATTATTATCCTCATGCGTAAAATATTTTTTTAATAGTTCAGGCGAAACATTTCGTACTGAGTATTCTTTATATACCCCTCGTCTTGCAGTTTCAAGTACGGCATTATTAATATCCGTCCCAACTATCTGAAATTTTACATTTGGATAGAGCGGCTTGATTTTCTCGGCGATAACTATTGCAATCGTATATGCTTCTTCGCCACTCGAAGCAGCCGCACTCCATATTTTAATTGTCGGATTATCTTCGCCCTTCTCTTGGTGTGCTCTAATAATTTCCGGTAATAATACTTGCTCTAATACTTCAAACTGCTGTTCAGTACGAAAAAAATAGGTTTCGTTGATCGTAATTAATTCATAGAGAGCCGGGATTTCTACCCTTCCGGCAGATGATTGGAGTAACTTAAGATATTCCTCAAAAGAATATAACCGGTGAGCGATAAGTCGTTTTATAACTCTTGATTCAAGCAATTCTTTTTTCGAGTCGCTAAAATATATTCCGCTATGATTATAGATAAAATCGCGGAACTCCTTGAATGTATCTAGTTTCATTTCAGCAGGAAGCTCCAGTTCACTCAATGGGCGACTTGGCGGAAGAGGAATTATTTTCGACTGAATTATTCCAAGATTCATATTCTTCTATTAGTTATAGTTATAAACATTCCGGTAGTTATGTCTGTGGTAAATTCTTATTTTAAATTTTTGAATATGTTACACCATCTCTACTTGTCGGTAATATACGATAAAAATTGAGAATCAGTTTGACAAATTTACAGACTTAAAATCAAATTTAGAGACGCACAGGGTATTCACGGTTAAATTTCTATTTTTACGGAATTGAATGTATTAACTTTAATGTGCAGTTATGACATTGACTTCCATAATTCGCGTAGGATAACTGCACTCGCAGCAGCAACATTCAACGAATTAACTTCCGGCTGAATTGGAATATAAATAGTAGTATCACTTTCCGCAAGAATAGCATTATCAATCCCCTTGCCCTCGCTACCGAATAGTATTACTGACTTCTTTGGAAATATAAACTCATCAATATCTACAGAATTATCTGTTATTTCAGAGCTGATAATCGTTGCCCCGCATTCCATACGCAAATGCAAAAGCGCAGATACCATATCATCAACAAAAAGTATTTGCATACTGAATACCGCTCCTACCGAAACCCTCACAGCGCGTCGTAAATATGGACTGCTAGTCGCTTTATCAACAATAACCGACCGGACACCAAAAGCTGCACAATTCCGAATAATTGAGCCAACATTCTCCGAATTGACTATCCCACACAATGCTACTGCCGGAAAATTAATTTTTTCAATAAGTACCGAGGGCGGCTGAATCCCGATTGCCATGATCCCTTCATGCAATCTGAAACCGACAATCTCATTCATTACTGATTTACCTGCTGTAAAAAGCTGATGCTCAGCTAAATTTCTATTTCCAATCAGTTCAGAATACTCATCATAAAATTCCTGCATTGCAAATATAGATACAATTTCAATTTTGCTTTTGAGAAGTGCACTCGTAGTTTTCGTTCCTTCTGCTATGAGAATCCCTGCATCGGTATGGCTTTGTGGCGTTCCGTGCAAATGCCGATACAGCTCAATTCTCGGATCGTCCGGTGAAGTAATGGTAACCATGGAATTACAATTCTGTTTGGATTTGTACTTCCTTTTCACGCTTTAGAAAACCAAACACACTGCCGCAAATACCTCCAGCAATATGAGCGAATTGTGAAATCCCGTCGGGGCGGAACGAATCTATTATTTCTTTACCTATGAACAATACTACGACCAAAATAAACGTTAGAGGGATATGCCCGGATTTTACCCTGGAAAGAGAGCTGAGCAAAATAAGCATAAACACCACGCCGCTGGCTCCGTAGAGTCCGGTAGTGAAGAACATTACATTCAATACTCCGGTAACAAATGCCGTTACCATTATCATAAAAAGCATAAACATCGAGCCGTATTTCTCTTCCAAAAGCGGCCCGATAAGTAATATCAGTGAGAAATTTCCGACCAAATGTGCCCAGTTTGCATGACCTATCACATGGGAAAACAGTCGGAAATACGTGCTTATCGAAAGCAGCGACAAACCGGGATGTATAGTAAAAAATCCGGTGGTCGAGCTTCCTCCGGTTATCGTACTGAGCACCATAACTCCAACAGCGATAAGTGTGTAGCTTAGAATCACAGGAGCATTGTAATCTATTTTCATTGTCAATTACTTTAAAGTATGAGGAAAATGGTATTTATTCGGCACAAAATATGCGGAGAAGTTCACGGCTTATATTGACCTTTTCGTGATTAACATTTCGCATATTCATTGGTCATCTCGTAGTTATTCCGTACAATTGTATTCTTTTTTCGTATAGTATCACCGAAAGAAACCTGTCTTCGGACAATGCAAATTCAATGAAATCAAAACTTTACTATTTCTTCCTTTTCCTTTTGCTAATTGCGAGCAGCTATGCTTTTTACTATTTTGCAATCAAGGAACAAGCACCCCTACTTATAGTAGAATCACCAGTTATTTTGGCTACTTCTACGCCGAATGATCAGGTGGAGCTCCCACAATCTATTAAATTAAAGAAATCAGGTTCAAACAATCTTGACAACAGTTCTGATTCTACTAAAAAATATGTATTTGACTCTACAAGATACAAAGCAAACGAGCTACAATATGGTATTGACCGCGAAGGCGGTAGCAAATCCAATGTTTATCGCGGACGGCGGGTAAACATTGCCATAATAGGTGTAGATGCACGAATCGGCACATCCACCAAGCACGCTGACGCTAACCATATAGTTTCGATAATGCTCGACAGCGGCAAAATCGAAATTATCTCCATACCGCGCGATACCCCTGCCGACGCAGGTTTCGCAGATACAAGCAATCAGAACAAACTTACGATAGTTCATGCTAATCGCGGAATCAAATCGTATCTCAGCGAAGCATCCAGAATCGCAAATGTCGGTAAAATAGACTATTACGCCGAATTCGGTTTTTCCCAGGCAATGGGTATTATCGAGCTTCTCGGACATAAAGACAGCAAATCCACACTCCAAGTTCTTCGTTCACGCCAAGGTTTGGGTGGAGATGATTATCAGCGTTGCTATAATCAAGGACAATTTATCCGTCAGAATATCCTCAAGAATTTCGACCGAGCGGACGGTTTCTTCGGGGAATTGTTAATTCGAGCAGGGCTTCTGCTAGTTGAAACCAATCTGACTGCCGACAATATCAAATCGCTGTTTAATCAACTCAAAGATAAGGGTTTTCCGCGAGATTCTTCCGCTATTACCGTTCGGGTTCGTCCGGCAATGGGCGTAAAATTTAAGGTTTATAATTTCTCCGACGGCTCTACGATTGACCTCTTGAAAAGTAAAATCGAAAGATATAATACTTCACGTAATAAAAAAGATTCAACCTACGGTAAGTCTAAGTACCCGAATGTTTCGCCGCAACTCATCAAGGCAATTACGACCGCGCGTAAAGATTCTTTGCGTAGTCCGAAGCAGGTCATACGACGTTTGACTACGTATTTCGACCAGCACGCGTGGCTTCAAATCTCCGATAAAAAGCTGCGCGAACAAATACGCTCTGAATTTGAGGTGCTGCTTTCCGATGCTTGGACCAGAATAGATAAACCTCGCGAGGCAGCCCGTGTTCATGCAGTCGTTACTGCCGAGAAACAACTCTACGAACAGCAAGAAAAACTGGAAAAGCAGCAAAAGCATTAAGTTTTATTGCGGTAATCGTTTAGGAACTTGGGGATTCGGTATCATCCTCAGCTTTGTTTTTGCAATTGTGGTGATGCGTTCTGCCGATTGCAGACGCATTATCTCGCTTTGGAGTGCCTGATTGGCATAGACGAGTGAGTCTCGTGTTTTCTCGTGGCTTTGCATATCCCGCATCAAGGTATTTACCCGCACTACATTACTTACGTACAGCACCACTACCGCAGCACTTACGAACAGCAATCCGAATATACTCCACCTGTTGAGGAGCTTGCGCTCTTTTACTATGGCTGCGGGTTCTTTTTGTTCGGGGAATAGGGGGTCGTTCATTTTGGGGTGGTGTCTAAAGGTACTATTTTATCTTGTTTAAATCAAAAAACAGTTCTTTGAGTTTATTATATCGATTATGTAAGAATTGTTTGTATTTTTCGGCAGTAAATTCTTCGTCTACAAATTTCAATTCAGATTCACTCACATGAGTATATTTTTCTAATTTTTCAGATTCAAATTTTGCTTGTTCCGCTGATAATTCACCATCATCTACTTGTTTTTTAAAATACTGGTAATATGTGAAGCTCCCCTTTTTTCTATTAATATTACTTCCCAAAAGACAAAGATTTGGGAAAGCACTCATTGGAATACCTTCCTCTCCTGCTATCTCCTTTAGCTTATCGACTGGTACTAAATGCTCGATTTCATATTCTGTACTAGATAATTCATCATGTGCTGACAACGAGTATGTATAGAGATATTTAAAAAACAAGATGGCACTATCTTTAATACTTATCCTCACTTTTTCTTTCTTTGAAAGATCATTTTCTAGCCACTCATTGAATGCACTCTCCCATAAAGTTCTTTTAATCGGTGTTTCATATCGATCGGATGTTATAAGGGTGAATGCATTGCTATCACCTGACCCTTTCCAATGATCTCTAATTATATCATATAAATAATAGTATGGTAAATTTTGCTCCAAATTTTGTTTGGTTGATTCCCACGTCATTTTTTCAGTAAGATCACTATTATACTTACTATGAAAAACTTTTCCAATCATAGAAACTATTTGAAGTTCGGAATGAGCAATAGCAATTCTAGTAGTGCTATTTTTCCTATTCATTTTTAATGTGATATGACCTTTCAGAGCACTGAATACAAAGTCTATTGAGCTAATAATCGAATTTTCAAATTTTTGAATATCATTTTTTAAAAGCATTTCAGGAATTTTATTCATTTCGCTGAATGGGAGACCTAAACAAATATTAACGATGTTAAACCCAATTGAATCCTCTTGTTCAACTTTAATTGCACTACTAAATAGATAATCATACTTAGTGCAGAGGAACTTTCCAAATCCAAATAAATACTCAAACGTAGAAAATTTTGAAACATAAAATTTAGGGGAAGGATCATAGTCTACCACCTCATATCCATTTTTAAGCAGTAAATCATATTTACTTTTTATTCCATCAATAACTTCACTATTTAGAATAGTGAAGTCACTATATGATGACCAAGAAGCAGCATATATTTGATACTTGCTTAATTGAGTCCCTTTTGAATTTAGTCTTTCAAATATAGCAGGTAAATTACTATGCTTTCCAGTGTAAACAAGAACAGGAATCTGGAACTGAGAAATATTTGAGTCATCTTTTATTCCCTTTAAGAATGGTTTAAATTTAGAAGTCAAATCTTGTATGTTAATTATCTCTAGCTTTAGTGATAGTAAACTATTCAAATGAGTACTTAAATCGAAAGAACTGAAACCATCACTTTCTTCAAATCCCTTTAGATTATTTATCCAATGTACAATTTCATTAGTAAGTATATCTTTATCTATTATATTCGATTCTGTTTTAACTAAATCATACAAATCATCTATTAACTCACTTTTAAGATTAGTTTTGTCAAAAAATTGTGTTGGGGATTCAATAAAATCTTTTATAGAAGTTGATCTTTGAAGACCATCAATTAAATGATAAAAAGTTTTCCCTTCATTATCTGATGACGATTTGAATAATAAAATTGCGCCTACGGGGAATCCTTGCTTTATTGAGTCAATGAATAGTTTTTTTTGATCTTTTTTCCATACTAATGTTCTTTGATATTTTGGGATTACAATTTTATTCTTTTTAGTAGGGTTATCACTCAAAGCAACTACAAGGTCTTCAATTGTCCAATTTTTAATTTCTGTATGATTTATTGCCATGTCAATTGAATAAAAATATTTTGGGTAACAAAGAATAATTTACACTATAGCTGATGCCCACAAAACTACACATAACCATCCACCGAACCAAAGACAAAAATTCCTACCTCTTCACATTATCCTTCAAACACATACAGCAGTTCACAAGCATTATCATTGCATCTCGTTATCTGGAGCTGCCCGCTTGTTATCGCCACTTTTATTCGGTGCATCGTCAGGGCTTCGCCGTCCACTATCACTGCTACATGCTTCATTACGTGCTTAGCGGTGAATGTCTTTAGTTTCTCCGAGGCGGATTTGGTGAGTGAAAGCAGCAGCTTCTTCTTGGTTTCGGTTTGCTGTTCGGTTACCGGTGATTTTTCCAGTTCGAGGGGTACATAGTCGCTTGTATCAATAAGCAGCCGGATATGCGCTTGTTCTTTATCCTCAACGAACATCTTATCAAATTGAACGACGACATCCGATTTGGTCACCGAGTCGAACCGTTTGGTATCCCTACCTTCTTTTTTAATCAGGTATAAACCGTCGGCAATCGTTTTTTTTGATTTGGTTTTTGATACGGAAGTGCCGAAACAGAAAAGAATTGCTAGTAGGATTAAAGAGATTTTCTTCATATTTTTTTGTTGGTCGTACATTTTTTTGTGAATAGACAAAAATCGAGAGAATATATTTTTACACGCAGCTTTGTGTGACTCTGTGATAAACTCCGTGAACTCTGTGGGAGAAATCGGGAAAGAGTTCCCACAGGGTTTCACAGAGTGTTTCAGAGTTTCACAGAACTAATCATAACTCTTGAGATTCGATCAAACTGAGATTCTTCAGTCGAAGACTCCATCAGAATGACCGGGTAATTATAATGTTTTTAAATAAAATATGAGTTAATCTGCTATCTTCTTGATATGCCTCTCAATCACTGATTTGTCATTGGCGGTTTTCGCAAGTCGCAATGCACCTTTGTAATATTCGGTTGCTTTTGCATTGTCAATACCCGTATAAAGATTCCCCAAGAGCATACAATACAAATGATTATGCGGCTTTTCCAGCATTACCGCTTCTTTGATCGCTGCCGGCTTTCCGTTTGCTTTAGAGAGTGCGTAAATTCTATTAATTGCAATTACAGGTGAGTAATCTATTTCGAGGAGCCGGTCGTACAGCCGGAGAACATTCTCCCACTTTTGAGGAGTTTCGATTTTGGTACAATGCCAGAAGGCGATGGACGCCTCGATATGGTATTTGGATACTATCTGTCCCTCGGCACTTTTTATGAGGAAATGGTTGCCTTTGTCTATCAAATCGTTATTCCACAGGTCTCTGTTTTGTTCATCGTAGAGAATGGTTTCACCGGCTTCGTCCGTTCGCGCTTCAAATCTGGAAGAATGAAAGCACATGAGTGACATCAAGGCATTCACGGCAGGTTTATTGGTACTCTCGTTTTCAATGAGCTGATAATTGAGTCGCATTGCCTCCAAACACAGTTCTTTGCGGAGTGTCGTGTTTTGTGTGGAAGAATAATACCCTTCGTTGAATAACAAATACAGGGTAGTCAGTACGGTTTCCAAACGTTTGTGAATCTCAGTTTCGGCGGGCAGTTCAATTTTCACCTTTTCTTTTCGCAGCTTTTCCTTTGCTCTTGTGAGACGTTTATAGATTGTATCCCTATTGCTCAAAAACGCCTCGGCAATTTCTTCCGCACCAAAACCGCACAGAATATTTAAGGATAATCCAATCTGCGCCTCGACCGTATTGCACGGGTGGCAGACAGCAAACATCATTTGCAGCTGACTGTCATTAATATTTTTATTCGACAAATCAATTTCAATTTCGTGGGATGTTTCTTCGGTATAGCGTATTTCCTGTGAAATTTTTTGAGTGAATAGTTTGTTACGCCGCAGATAATCTAACGCTTTATTTTTTGAAACGGTATAGAGCCATCCGGTCGGATTATCCGGCAAACCCTTCATTCCCCATGTTTCCGCCGCAAGCATAAAGGTATCGCTCACTATATCTTCCACATTTTCGATATGTTCTATACCGAACAGCTTGCAGAGTACCGAAATAATTTTACGGTATTCCGTTCTGAATAAATGAGGTATAAGTTCTTGCTCTTCCATAAACAAAAAAAGCCCCGCATAAAGCGGGGCTGCAACGAAGATAATTACATCCGTCCGCCGTCGAAGAATGGACGAACTTCTACATTCCCGCCATACATGAGTATCGGGCAACCTTTTGAAATTTCAGTTGCATCTTCCAGCGACTCGGCTTTTATAATTGAATATCCGGCTATTGCTTCCTTAATTTCAACAAAAGGACCATCCGTAACGATACTGTTAGGTCTTATTACCGAACCTTGTGACGACAGTCTGCTTCCCGAATCTACCAATTTATTTTGTGCCGCAATGCTTGCCATCCAATCCAGCCAGGGCTTCATTATCGCCTGCATTTGTTCGGGCGACCGTGGAGGTGGAGGATTGGTGGAATCTGTTCTAAAAACTAATAAGAATTCTTGCATTTGAATTTCGGTATACAGTTAATAACTACTATTTAGAATTCTACTGCAAAACAATCAATGATTTGAATGAAGCGCAATTGTATTGCCTTCTGTATCTACGAAATACGCCATGTGACCGATTTCGTCGGTTATTTTCGTTTTTGGCATCACAACTTTTCCGCCTGCTGCTTCTATTCTGCCGAGCGTATTATTTAAGTCGGGATTACCATTCAAATAAATTTTAACTCCATCGCCGCTTGGCTTGTGCATTTGTCCCTGAACCAAAGCACCGGATACTTTGCCGTTCATATTTTCGAAAGGAAAAAAAGCCATGTGCATGCCCATCATTTCTTGCTGTGGCATTTCGATTCCAAAAATTGTTCCGTAGAACTTTGCTGCGCGGTTGATATCTGCTACTGAGATTTCAAACCAATTGAGAGAGTTTTCACTGCCTGTCATACTGTTGTCCTTTAATAAAAATTATACTATATGTAATTTACAAGACTATGACGAACGGGGATTTCAAGATTGGACAGAGTGGTTTTATTTTTTTTAAATTTATAATTTAAAAAAATAGAAAACGTTTATGCTCTATTGATAACAATGGCTAGTACAGTTCCCATTCATCAGGAATTTCATGCTGATAGAATCCTTTTCCGGAAAGCTTCCCGACCCATCCGGTACGAAGCATTTGGCGAAGCAGGACACACGGACGGTATCGCTCTTGTCCGTATTCACTTTGAAGCGATTCAAGTATATACACAATAAGGTCAATCCCGATTTCATCCGACCATTCCAGAAGCCCTTTGGGGTAATTGACACCAAGTTTCATTGCGGTATCAATATCTCCGGCAGTCCCCACTCGCTCCATCACCGCAAACGCCGCTTCATTAATAAGTGTTGCTAAAATACGGGGGGAAACGAGCCCTACACGGTCTTCCACTTGTTCACATTCAAAACCCAATGCCGAAAAATACCGACGAGTCAGTTTTATGGTATCTTCGTTCGCAGCCAGCATGGGGGCAAATTCCATCACCGGTGTATTCATCAGGAATGCAAGGGGATTGAACGATACTATTTCTGTTTCCATACCCATTTCGCCATACAGATCGGTTGCAGTACTGCCCAAACAAGATGTAAGGACTATTGCATTGGGAAATTCATTCGTAATATCGGTCAACATCACCCCACGCTCACCGGGAATTCCAGGTCCGACATCTATTATAAAATGAGGTGGCTTCTGCACGGGAGGTAAATCTGTTGAGCAAAGATCAGAATATGGCTCTAAGTAGGAAGGAATATGCTGTGGCATATTTATATCAAAATTTAAAATATCCGAAATGCTTGGTTCAAGCATAATACTAAAACTGGATTTGGATTTTTCCAATCGTTCGGCAATGTTTGCCGCCAAACGCCCTTTGCCTATAATGAGCGTTGTAAATTTTGATGATTTGAGTGGATATACTGCCATAGTTTCTCCTGATAAATGAGAATCTATTTTTCCGTAGAATAGGGTTTGCAAACCCTATTCTAACTGAAAAAATACATTGTTAAATTCTTTACAAAAATACTATATTCATTTGCAAAAGAATATTTATTCCTCTGCAAAGTATGTAAGAGGGCAAAAACAACCGTATTATTCGAATAGCTGTCATTCTGAAGGAGTCTTCGACTGAAGAATCGCTGCAATGAACTACAAAAACTGGACTTAAACAGCATACGGAGATTCTTCGCTGCCGCTCAGAATGACAGGACTGAATGTTGCAATTTAATCTGTCCCACTATTTAGTTTTCATTTATACTTTTAGTAAAACCGTATTGGACAAGGGGGCATACCCCCTTGCTTTTGGACACAAACCGTACATTAAAAACAAAGGGAAGCATCACATTCTATCATCGAGGGAGCTTAAATGTAACACTTGTACCTTTTCCTGATGTTGATTCCACCAGCAGCAGACCTTTGTGCAATTCTACTACCCGCTGCATTATCATTGTCCCGATACCCGAACCGCCTTCATGTTTTGCGGTTGTAAAATACGGCTTGAGCATATTATTTTTTACTTCCTCATCCATTCCGATTCCTGTATCCACTATTGTAAAGCTGACAAAGCGTTCATCTGTACGAACTGTCAATTCCACTGTCCCTTTTTGTTTTTGAAGAGCACGGATTCCATTTTCCACTGCATTTCTCAAGGCACGCGACAGTTTGGTCTTATCGCATTCCAATTGTACTGAACGGGCGTTCATGAGCAGAGTAACATTTGGGTGCGTTGCTTCGTCAAATTCTCCTATCACCTCGGCGCATAATTCCGCTGTATCCACAGTGGATAAATCAAGTTGGTCACTTCGACCTACAGTAACGATATCCCGTACTTTCTGCATCAGCAAGCGGCTTTGATGAAGAATTTTACGGCGACGTTCGGCTTCCTGCGGAGTCAGGGAATTAAGTTGTTCGGCATTGAGGCGTATTACTGATAGGTTGGTTTGCATATCGTGTGCAAGTTGCGCCCAATTCACCAATCGTTTCCGTTCCAGTTCTTCGGTAATATCCACACCTGTAATTATCAATCCGTTGAATCTCCCCATAAAGGCAAACAGCGGCAGGGCAGACCACATAAATTCTTTTATTTCACCACTGTTACTTACAGAAATTTTCTGTTTTTGCCCTATACGGTTTGCCAATACTTGTTCGATAAAAACCAGTAATTCATGCTCCTTCTCACTATAAAACCTGAAAGGACGACGAAGAGGAACATCACCCGAAATCCCAAATAATATTCTACCGGATTGATTGGCTCGAAGCAACCTTCCGTTACCGTCAAGCACAAATACCACTCCTGTTTCGGGAAGTTCGAGGGCTGTATTTAAAACACGCCTCTGCCTGCGATACATACGCCAAAGCAATATAAAAAGTGCAGAGATGATAAACCCACCAACAATAACCCCGCTTTGTTCTACAAAACGATTCACCCACCATAATGAATGATTACTCCTCTGAAAAAGTATGGAACTTGATGTTGTAGAAAGAAGCAGATAATCGCCGGAAGGTCTAATTACCGGTATTTCAGTTAAAACTTCGCCAATCGGAAAAAAATCAGATGACAGAACTTCACCGGATAATGATGTACTTACTATTCCATTACGAAAAAGTATAAAAAGGAAATCCCCTTCTCGCCTTACTGTGAGCGGTTCTATATACCCGGCAGGAAGAATCACGTTTTGTGCTACAATTGAAGTTTGAATCGTAATCGGTTCGAATGCCAGTGCATAATTATTACCTGATTGACGCAAATATACCGACGAACAATTACCCGAACTGTCAGTAATTGAAGTTGAGAGTTCTACTCTCGTTGGCAATGAAGCTCGCGCAATTTCGCCTCGTCCCGATTGAAATATAGCTATAAAACTATATGTACTTCCTGCCGACGACAGGATACTGAGCATCCCACCTGACTGCTGAATGATATACCGTTCACGAAGTGGGAGCAAATTCATACTGCGTTCAACTGCATTAGAATCAAGAAAGTGAAGATTAGCACCTGTGCCAAATCGGGTAATGTATGCTGCACCGTTATTTGTACATGAAGTCGCAACTACCCCTTCGGCTATTTTCATATACTGCAAGGAGTCACCGCTTCGGCGAACACCATACAAAATTGAATTAATGCTGAGCAAATACGTTGAACTGTTAATCTTTCCGATAAATTCACCGGAAGTGGCGGAATTATCTGTTTGAATTGAAATTTCGGTTCGTATCACGGCAAGTGAATCAACCAGCAGAAGAAAAGTGAGGTTTTCGTGAGCAACCAAGAGGATGAGCTCATTCTTAGAGGGGTATGCTGCCAAGATTGACGCACCGGCAAGAGTGCTGCTATGGACATTATTCTGAAAGAAGCCCTGCCAAGATTGAAGTACAGTAGATTCATTAACCCAAATCGGCTTAGGAGAGATTAAATACGTGGTGTTTCCTGCATATATTATTTCACCGGTAGGAAATTGGACGGGATTCTGATACGAAAATGGAAATGTATTATCAGCTTGAGCAGGAATTTGCCAGAGAAATAGAACTAGTGCAATAATTCGAACATGGGTGAATACACGCTGCCCGCAATTCATAAACGGCAAAAGCAAACCCCGACAATATTGCGGTGCATTGCTCATTATTGTTTATTCCTCAACTTGGCAAATCGCAAAGGCAGCAACGCCTTCACTACGCCCAATAAATCCTACCTGCTCATTTGTAGTTGCTTTTACGGAAACACGCCTGAGCGACAACTCACACATTTCAGCAAGCGCTGTCCTCATCGCCTCTTTATAAGGTTGAATCTTAGGTTTTTCGAGGACTACGGTAATATCAATATTAATAAGACGCAGCCCGTTTTCTTTGAGGAGTTCAATTGCGCGTCTTACAAACATTTTACTGTCAGCATTTTTATAGAGGGGATTAGTATCGGGAAAATGCTCGCCAATATCACCGAGTCCTGCTGCCCCGAGTAGTGCATCTGTAAGTGCATGGAGTGCTGCATCACCGTCACTGTGTGCTACAGTCCCAAGAGCAGAAGGAATTTCCACCCCGCACAAAACAAGTGATTCTCCCGCCTGAAGACGATGGATGTCATAACCAAATCCTATCATTGGTATCCATATCAATATGAAAAATAGTTGTTGCAAAAATACCACAATTGAGCAATAAATTTCCCGTATTTTTGCAGAATGAACAACACCCCTCTCAGCATATCCGAACTTACAAACGACATCCGACTGCTTCTGGAAGAAGGAATTGGTATAGTCAGCGTTGTGGGTGAAGTATCCAATTTTGTGAATCACACATCCGGTCATCGGTATTTTACACTCAAAGACGACAAAGCGCAAATTTCCGCAGTCTTGTGGCGAGGCAAACCGCTAGCTTTCCAACCGCGAAATGGAATGAAAGTAGTAGCAACCGGAAAAATTACGTTGTTCCCTCCACAAGGTAAATATCAGCTTGATTGCTTCTCACTCACTCCACTCGGAATCGGAGACTTACATCAACAGTTTGAAGAGCTAAAACAGAAGCTTCTTACGCTCGGTTGGTTCGAGCAAGAACGGAAACAACCATTGCCCCGGCTGCCATTGAAAATTGGTGTGATTACCTCGCAAACAGGTGCTGCAGTCAGGGATATTCTTTCTACGATAGAACGACGTTTACCGATTTGTGAAATAATCGTCCGCCCTACTCTCGTTCAGGGCGAAGGAGCAGCTGAAGATATTGCAGCAGCAATCAGGCAGATGAACAGAAAAACCAACCGGTGTGATGTACTGATTGTAGGAAGAGGAGGCGGGTCAATTGAGGATTTGTGGGCATTCAATACCGAAATTGTAGCAACTGCAATCTACGAATCGAGAATCCCGATAATATCGGCAGTAGGACACGAAGTTGATTTTACGATTGCAGATTTTGTTGCTGATGTTCGCGCGGCTACTCCGACCGCTGCTGCAGAAATTGTTACCCGAATTACTGCCGAACAGTTCAATGATTTTTTCTCTACTGTCGAGTTGAAAGTACGTAGAGCAGTACTTCAGATGATACAGGAACGGAGAAAGATGGTGAGCCGTGTAGCAGAGAGTCCGGCATTCCGGCGGCTGAAGGAAGATATTCGAAATTATATGCAGTTTATGGATACCACCGAATTGCGAATAACCCAATCTGTTCGTCGAAGACTCCTTCATGCAAAATCTCGTCTTGATGCGCTCGAACTGCATACAAAATCATCACATCCTTTTGCTCCACTCGAACGCGGATTTGCTTTACTTAAACATGAGAATCGTCTTCTTAAAAACGAAGATTCGTTAGCAAATGTCAGTCATGTAGAAATTATTCGCTCACGAGAAAAAGCAACTGCAAAGATTATAGAAGTACGGCAAGACAATGAAGCATTATTCTAAAATAACTCAACAAAACAATGGCAAAGAAAAGCACACAAACATTTGAAGAACAAGTAACACGTCTCGAAGAAATCATCTCCATTCTCGATAATGGTGAAGCACCGATGGATGAGATGCTTACGCTCTATGAAGAGGCAATGACCCTCACACGAGTTTGCCGTACTTATTTGGATAAGGCAGAGCAGAGGGTTACGATGCTGGCGAGCGGGGAATGATGTACAGGGTAAATACTACAATGTACTGCTTACCTGTATATTGTACTATATAGCAATCCCTCGCCGGTCTATGTGAACAGCGAGGGAATTACAGTACCATGGTTACTCTTTCTCAGCTTCTTTCTTCTTATCGAGAAACTTCTCCAAAAGGTCAGGTGCTCGCTCGAAAATAGCATTTAATCCTTTTGAAGCACTCGTAGAAATAAATTGAATGTCACTTCCTTTCGTTACCAAAAAGCCAACCGGTCCCATTCCGATTCCTGCGCCTGCACCTGCTCCCGTACCTTCATTCTTTGTATCTTGTTTTCCTTCACCTCCACCTCCTCCAAAGCCAATTCCTAATGACATAACAGGAACACAAGAAAATTCTCCCAGTTGAAACTGTTGACCGATGATTGTTTCAGTCTTAGCTTCCGATTTTAAAAATTCGGTAAGTTTACCGAATATTTCGTTTAGATTGTCCATGATGCTTTATAAAATTGTTTATAATTATGAACTTATATATGCCCGGCTCATTCGGGCTACACTGTTTTCAATTTCAAGTATTATCACATTTTTGTTAACAAAATTAATGCTTATGTTTTTATTATAATAATAACCTGCCAAGTAAAATATCGGGTATAGAATTCCATTTAATTGAACATTCCCCGAATCAATTAACAATTCGCATTTATTTATTTTAAAACTCTTCAGAACTCCGACAATTTTCTTCAAAGTAACTTTCATCCACGAAGATTTCTTACCTTTTTTATTTTCAATCTTTTTCCTCTTAGAAGACTTTTCTTTTGAAGTTTTCATTGTTTTGAGCAAATCCATTTTTTTCTTCCATCCGAATACTCTTAACTCAAGTATCGGGTAGAAATCCACAATTCTCAAATCCGCCGAAGCCAACCTGTGAAACCTTAACCTTAAAAATCCTTTTGTACTATCTACTTCCAAATAAAAAGGTGCAAAAAGAAGGTATGAGAAAATTGCACCGATAACACCTAAAAGGATTAGAATTATTATCATTTGTTTAACTTTTGCAAATGACGACTCCGTAGATTGACATATAGATGAGTTCTACGCTTGTTGTTCATTTTGGTTGCGTTTATTATTTTGAAATTTAAGAGAAAATAGGGCATCTGCTGTGTGAGGTTGACTGTTAGCGTGTACGTTTTGACTTCCATAAAATTGTGGGTATTATGAATTTCAATTCTTCCGAATCAACCCTCATGTACTTTTTCAATAATCAAATTTTTCTTTAACTGTTTTATATATAAATATTTACAAAAATCTATAAAGTCTATTACAATGAAATATTATTATCAAATTCCAACAAATTTGAAAAATGAATAAAAATTAATTTGCGCAACCAAACAGTTGCGCTTATATTTGCAACCGATTAGTAGCACATTTACTGAAAACAGTATGGAGCAAGTAGAACTTCTGGCAATTGCTGATCTTATGCAAAGAACTATTTTGACGTTAATTACACTGCAGGTAATTACGTCAGAAGCTCCTGCAAAACATTTCGATAACGGTATGCAAGCGTTTCGAATCAAGTAAATTATTATGATATGTCAATTCATTAAAAAGGAACAATTAGGGGGTAAACTTTTATATAAAATCAACAAAAAATGAAAGAAATCGCTGTATGGTTAGAGTATTACCGAAAACTGTGTGAAGATCGGTTCAAGGCACTTGATAAATTACTAAATAGAATGAAAACAGATAAAAAGAAAACAAAAAAAATTATTAACAATCAAAAAACAAAAAAATGACAAAACCAATGTATCCTTGCTTATGGTATGACGGTCAAGCCAGAGCTGCTGCCGAATTTTACTGTACAATTTTTCCAAACTCAAAAGTTGTAAACGACACGGGAATGGTTGTATGTTTTGATCTAAACGGATTTCCAATTATGGGTTTAAATGGTGGTGATAACTTCAAATTTAACGAAGCTGTTTCGTTTGTAATTCCTTGCAAAGATCAAGGAGAAATTGATTATTACTGGAACAGTCTCATTGCAGGTGGTGGCGAAGAAAGTATGTGCGGTTGGTGTAAAGATAAATTTGGATTATCATGGCAGGTTGTGCCTTCCAATTTAGGAGAACTTATGTCACAACCCGAAAAAGGACAAAGAGTTGTACAGGCATTTATGAAGATGAATAAAATTGATATTGAAACATTGAAAAATGCCTGACAAATGAAAACGAATAAAATTATTTATTGGGTAACATCCGGAATATTTAGTTCTTTTATTTTTCTTACCGGTATTTCTTACTTTATAGATCCCAAAATTGTAGGGATATATAAGCACTTAGGTTTCCCTGATTATTTTCGCATAGAAATTGGAATTGCAAAGATATTGGGAGTCTGTGCATTGATAATCCCCGGAATACCTAAAAGAATAAAAGAATTCACGTATGCAGGTTTTAGCATTATGCTTATTTCGGGCTGCATTGCCCATTATAAAAGTGGAGACCCAATTTCAAGCATGATAATTACCGCAGTGTGTTTCATTCTTTTAGTTTGCTCATTTATTTTTTGGAGTAAATTGACTAAAGAAAAAATTCCGTGTCAGAACAAATTGCAGATAGATTCATTTAGAGCAATTCAACAATTAAATTAATATGAAAAAACAAATCGTTGTAACACGAGTTTTTAATGCACCAGTAAACTTAGTTTGGAAAACATGGGTAGAACCTGAACTTATTATGCAGTGGTGGGGTCCGGACAAGTTCACTTGCCCAAGTGCAAAAATGGATTTTCGTGAGGGTGGAACTTCAATTGTTGCTATGTGTGCGCCAAAGCAGATGGGTGGTCAAACATGGTTTAATATTTGGTGCTACAGGAAAATTGTTCCAATGGAATATATTGAATTTACCCAAAGTCTTTCCGATGAAAACGGAAAGAAAGTTGAACCCACAACCGTTGGTATGCCTTATGACTTTCCTGAAGATGTAAGAACCGTAGTGACTTTCAAGGACATCGAAAATGATAAAACAGAATTGACTGTAACTGAATATGCTGACTTTGGCTCAATAAGCAATTTTGCACAAATTGGATTGGAGCAAACTTTGGATAAGATGGTTGGTTTATTTAAGTAGTTGAGATGATATACTACTCAACCGACAAAGAACACACTCTGAAAAGTATTGAACGTTGAATTTAAAATGACTTATTCTTAAGAAACTCAACTTCAACGAATTGCAGAAATGAGTTTAGAATAAGAAGTCGTTTAAACTTTGGTAATCATTAAGAAGGCAGCAATGAAATGCCAGTTT
>CAZGNO010000045.1:0-30509 GCA_964527785.1 uncultured Chitinophagaceae bacterium | reverse complement strand
TGTAAATTTGTTGTTGATAAGGTCTAATCAATATAATCTTGCGTATCATCAGTTAGTAATTAATTTCATAAACACTTAATTTTATGTTATTTTTGCTCAGTAAAGTATAGCACTACTTATATTAGTCTTTTTCTTTTAGTAAACTTTATGTACCGACAACTACTTCTTGTACTAATTATATCATTCGTTGTCTGCTGTGCTGTTTCACAGAGTACTGCGCAAGCTCCTAAAAGTAAATGTGCTGAATGTGCATTGCCCGGTACGAGAAGTATCCGTGATACAATAATGGATGTACAGTTCCGGGACAAAACGTTATTGGCGAATTGCGTTTCAATAAAACGAGAAATGGTGGAGATAAACGGGAATAATCAGCAAGCGTTGAGGTTACGTTTCTTGAGAGGGAACAGATGCTCCGATACAGTCGTGATGGCACACCAAGTTGAGTTCATTACCAACGGGAGTTTGGGATTGGACGGTAATCCGTTCACTGTTCCTGTGCTTCCCGCCCGTGAATTTATTGCCTCATCAACTGAAGCTGATATTCCTGCCAGTTTTGTAGAGCTTACAGGTAATCTTGGATATGGCGGAGCAGATGAATCATCACGTAAAATTGGCTTTGGGAGTATCTACTACGGAGGAGAAGTATTAGTAGCACCGTTTGGAGCTATGCTTGGCAGGAAATTATCGTTGGCAGTAGGCGGTGGATTGTTTCTCGAAGGAGGTCGGATGCGGTTTCCGGTCATCGGTCATTTGAGATACAGTTTGTTCGGTGAACCTCGTACTGAAACAATCTATGAATTTATGCCCGGTACGTGTCAGTTTGCAAGGTCGGGCGATTCACCTCTCGAACCCAGCTCAAACTTCAAAGAAGTTCAATCGGCAACCGCAGTAGATTCAACCGTTTATTTCTATCGTAAAAACAGTGTTGTTCAGGATAAATTTCGCCCGTTTCTTTTTATTGAAGGCGGACTGATATTTAACGGTTCGTTCGACGGAGCAGGTAAAAATCCTTCAATTAACCCTGATGATTACGGTCAATATACCCTTGGCGGGGGAATAGGGCTGCCTATCGGCAGCATTATCACTGCTTCTCTCGGTTACCGTTATATGCGATTAAATCTGCGAACACCTTGCCCGACCTGTCCGCCCCAATCTACGAGTAATCCCGATGACTTTTTTATTGTGAATACGAATGCTATCCATAGTATTATTCTCAAGCTTGGATTGCATTTCGACTGGTAGGATTTTGAGCAAACCGGCACAGTTTGGATTGTCTAGTTATTATACGTTTACTTTCTTGACTTCTCATTTTCGGAGTACATTTGTATGGTTATTTCTTTAATTTCAACCAAACTATCGAGAAATTGGGCAGTTCGTCTTTTTATGTTGTTGATACTTGCTGTTAGCTTCGGATGCCAACAATCCACCGAACCATCAGACATTGTAGTGGGCGAAGGTTTTGATGTAACTGTGCGAGTCCATGACCAGGCAGGCCAACCGCTTAGTGGCGTTATTGTCCAATGGACAATTCTTGGCGAGAAACAAGGTCAGTTCAAAACGATGCCTCAAGCAGGAAATGACGGTGAGTTTACTGCGACAATCCCCGTTCCTGTAGCTACCGACAGTGCGCTGGTGGTTATTCGTACTGATATCCCTACAGGTCAGGCAGGGATTGAGTTTAAGGGTAATCAAAAGAACGGCGATTTTCGATTGGATACACTGAGAATATGTGGTGATTCAATCATTGACATTACACTTTTCCGTCAGGTAACAATAAGCAAATGTGGAGGTTTATCGTGCACACCCATATCGCTGCTTGCTGAATTGCCCGATAAAATTTCGGATTCCGCGTGTACACCGGAATATGTAAATTCGACCAACGAAACCTTGACACTTTCTCCCATTACTTCGTCAGCACCTTTTGTTACTGCCAAAGTAAGAGTGAATGGAGCAATCGTAGCAGGCACGGCAGTTATTCCCAATGGAGCGAGTTTTCAAGTGTGCTATTATTTTAACCCGAGTGTTGATGCCCGTGTTGAGCGCAACCAGTTCACGGAGAATATAATTGCTTCTTCACCGACAAATCCTTCCTGCTTAAACTGCACATTTGCACTCACTACCGAAGTTCGACGCAAAGAAGATTGTGACTGTCCAATTTCTCCTAAACCTATATCTTTCCCTACAGATACTACTAAGTCGGTCGAGGTATGTGTTGGAAGTGACAGCACGGTTGATATTCCGGTAGGTTTCAAAAACGATAATCGTCTAGCAGGATGTGATATTGAGTTCAGCATGGTTTCACCCACCTCAAATTCGGAATTTGAAGTACTGTCAGCTAATAATGGACCTGCAAGTACCGTTCGGATTTCTCCCGGTGCATCGTTTGGAAAATTATCCGTGAGTTTTAGCCCTACCGTCGTAAAAAAATATCCGATTGATATTCGGTATGCGATGAAGGTTATTCATACCGACGGGACGGTCAAACAGTGCCCCGATCAACTGGTTATTCACTTTAACGGAATGGGCGGGCAGTCATCATGTAGAATTGACACTGCGAGTTCATCAATATTTGTAGCTCCTGCAAAAACAGCACTTGATACACTAAAAAATTGTGTGGATGTTGATTTAGAGTCCAATGCACGTACATTGAAAGTCATAAACACGGGTAAATGTGAAATTGATGTTTCGGCATCATTCAATACATCGGTTTATACTGTATCCCCGTCGAGTAAGTTACTTCAAGCAGGTGATACCGCGACTTTTACTTTGAAATTTCTTCCAAAGCCAACCGATGTTTGGAACAGCGGTCGCGGAATGAAACCCGGTTCAATCAGGTTTAGCGGAATACTCAGTATAAAAGGATGTGTTGTACAAGACTACGTTATAAGAGGGCTGGCTGATACTGCTTGTAATTATTCACTGTATCAATGTATGCACAAATGGTCTGAAACACTCGGTAAATGGTTTGAAGTGATTCAGATGGACAGAACAAATAATATCATTACGTATAAGAATAATCCCGCAATTGTATCAGACCGCGATATCTTCATTGATAATATAAACGTTGGGGCTTTAACTGCCATTCTAAATTCAGATTTTGCTCATTGGAAAGTAGTTGCATCACACCCAAGTATGTTTGCCGGAGAAACTGCGTGTAGCTTCGGAACGCAATTTATCAATGCTTGCGATGCTTCTGCACCTACCGGTCAAATTCCTGTAAAGCTATGGGATGTCATTTCCTTTACGCTCAACTATACAGACGGCAGACAGTTCTGCGGAATAATTTGGATTGTTGATATTCGTAATGACACCCAAAGCGGTGCCGGTGTCCCGACTGTCTGTATGCAAATTTGTTATCCGTTATAAGTAAGTGAACAAAGCAAATTGATGTACTCGTATAACGGTCATTCCGAAGCCGGCTTCGACTGAGGAATCTCAGCAATGTACTACAAAAACAGGACGGAACAGCTTTGCGGAGATTTTTCTCTGACATTCAGAAAGACAGGGCAATTATTTAGATTTAATTATGTCCCGGTACTTAATAATCATTTTGATTTACAAATTCTCCTTTTGCTTCGCATAATAGCAGGAACATTATGAAATGGATAAATTGTATTCGTGTTTTGGCGATGATGGCAGTTGTTTTCTCTGGGAAAATTGCTGTTCAGGCGCAAAGTCAGCCCTATAAGTCAATTAATTCCAAGCAAGATGATTATGCAGTAGCATTCAGGACTACCCAAAGCGGAACAGAGTTGTGGATTACCACATCAAGGGGTAAAGATTCGGCAGCACGGCGTTCCAAAAGGATAATGACTGCACAGGTCGGCACATCAGGCGTCGGGGAATTTGATTTTGCACCTGCACCAATTAACCAAACCAAAAATACGGACAAGAATGCACAGGTCGAACTCGATGGCTGTCCTGTGTTTTCACATTGTGACGGTAATTATGGTATCATGGTCTCAAACCGGCTGCTACCGAACGGTAAAAGCTCAGGAAACGACCTGTACGAGATGCTGGCTGCCCCAAACGGTTCGTGGACTGTAACTCGACTCGACTCGGTTAATTCAGATTTTTGGGATGACACTCCTGCACTTTCATCCGATGGTAAATTCTTGTATTTCTCATCGGACAGACTGTTGCCCGGTCGGCGGCTTACTGATTTGTTTTTCTCTCGAAAAACATCAACGGGATGGAGTACACCAGTTCCAATAAATGGTGTAAACAGCGCAGAATATTCAGAGCAAACTCCCTTTGTAGCCGGTGACGGATACTTATACTATGCTTCAAACAAAAATGGAGATTTTGATATTTGGCGCGTCGGGCTTGACCCCTCAACAGGAACACCAAACGGTATTCCTATAGCTTTTGAAATGGAAGGTGTGAACAAGACCGGCAGTGACGAAGGACATCCGTTATTCTCACCCGGAGGAGAATGGTTCTTGTTTACTTCAAACAGAGACTCAAATCGAACGAAGGATTTTGATTTATTTCAGGTTCATGTCTTTCAGCCCGAAGATACATTTCAATTATCGGTATTGCTCCGTACACACAAGGTTCTGGAAAACGGTGAATTTGAGGATGTTACCGAACCTCAAGCTACTGCCGTATTTGCTGTTGACCGCTCATCCGAACGGTTTACCAAGAATTCTGACAACAAAGGGATAGCGCAGTTTATTATCCCCCGAACCCCAACAAAAGAACCGGCACTCGACCGTCGGCTGCGTACAATGATAGTGAGAGCAAATGAGAAAAACCCTGAAAAACAAATTTCGTCGGTTGATACACTGCTGTTTGACGGTCAATGCAGAAACCGTCTCGAGCACACCCTTATAATATGGGATACAGCTACTTACTTCACAACAGGTTGTCGCCAGGATTTTCCAATAGTCAATGTCCAGTTCTTTGTTTCAGCATATTGGTGTCCCACTACAATGAAATATCAGGATTATACATTGTGCGGCTCTGTATTTCCTAAAGAGGAGTGCAAGGTTGTTAATTCTGTAAAGCCCGAACTATCATGTAAAGATAACGATTTGTACCGTTATCACTTGAATTATGTGGAACCGACCGTGGAAGTAAATCGTCCTTACGGGCTCTGTGCCGATTTGAATGAGGCACGGCAGCACGGTTTAGAATATTCTCTAAAGGTAGATTCAGCAGTTACCAAGTTCATCGAAAATATGGAAATTGCCTTGAAGCAGCCGTGCGTACAACGGGCTATTAAAGCGAAAAAACCGATTACGATAGAAGTAGTAGGGTGGACTGACCCCCGCCCGATAGACAATCGCTGTGTGTATACCGGACGAGACATTAACCTCACGACAAGTTTTGTCCAACTCCAAAAAATTGATCAAAAGCCGTATATAACAGACGGGATACTTCGTTCCGGCACTACATTTTCCAAATCAGGCGCAGGAGGGAATCAGATGCTCAGTGATTTGCGTGCATACTACACTGCTGCAATGCTTGATACTCTGTGGCAAGAACGTCTCCCGGAATATAAAGCTCTACGCGAGCGAAAAGGGCAGATAAGTCTTATAGCCATCGGAAAGGCAATATCATTAGAAAAAGGTGCTACCTACGGTCAGCAGCGTTCAGTAAATGTTCGGATTATAGCAGAAGATGATGAAATTCTCAAAGAAAATAAAAGAATTCCGTTGCCAAGTTCTTCTACAGTGCTATGTGGAGACGACTGTCTTCGTAGTCAGGCAGTATTATTCAAAACTAAAACAAACCCGAATGTAAAAATTGACAATTCTGATCTTCCAAAACCTAAGCAGCAATCAGAGCAACCGGTTACTCAAGAGATATATAATTCATCCGAGCCGTGTTATTCAATTTTATTCCATACATTTCCGACTGAAGATGCTGCTGTAAATCTTCAAAATGAAATTAAAGACAAGAAGTTCAATTCAGTTCGTGTCATCAGTTTCACCGAGCTAAACGGCAGACAGTTCTACCGTGTGTTATCAGGATGCTATAAAACAAATGAAAAAGCACAACTAGTTCTGGGTGAATTACCGATGTTGGTTCAGACATTGTCGGTAAAGTGCAATCCGATGATTATTCAGGAGTAGGGTGAGAGTTGCTGTGCAAGGTAGTTAAGTCCTAAAGGGGATTTATCAATATTGTCTTAAGTCCCTTCTTAGAGTATAGGCAAGGGGGTAAACAGCACTAAGCCATGATAAGATAAGTGCATAGAAAATAGTATAGATAACCTGCTTGACCACACACCCCTACCCCTCTCGAAGAGGGTAATTAGAACTCTTGTTCTGTTTTTTGAAATTGAATCAGAACTTAATTGAACAGCTTTAAAAGTAGTTAAGTAAGATAACACCATTGAAAAATAACTTACGTCACCTCCTTTGTAAAGGGGAGAGAAGGGATTTGTACATACTATTGCAAACATTGTCAGATGGCTTTATAACTACTCAACACTCGGCGGTAAACAACTTAGAGGTTCATATTTCATAATAAGTTAGCACAGGGGCAACATCTGTTTCGACCAATAAATCAGAATGTCAACCGGTAATGTCACACTGAGTTCCTGATAGTCGCCGAGCCGCCTACAAAATAATGCAATGACATAAAAAACAAGACAGTTGCCTTCTGTCATTCTGAAGGAGTCTTCGACTGAAGAATCTCCGTAAGAACGTGAAAATCTGCGGGACGGATGTGCATACGGAGATTCTTCGTTGCACTCAGAATGACAGGCAATGTATGAGATGTCATTTACAGCGTAGTCGAAGAGTCGAATACTTGCCACTGTTCGGATACTAATTATTAGGGATTGTCTTTGAATTCTATAATATACAGCCAATTGTAAACATAAAAAAAAGGAGCGATTTCTCGCTCCTTTTTTTATCTATTT
Organism: uncultured Chitinophagaceae bacterium; assembly: GCA_964527785.1. Taxonomy (GTDB): domain Bacteria; phylum Bacteroidota; class Ignavibacteria; order Kapaibacteriales; family UBA961; genus JADJXV01. The sequence goes on along the minus strand of CAZGNO010000045.1, from coordinate 23,635 downwards.
TGTTCGGCTCTTAAAACTTAGTCACTACAAAGTATGTTGAACCGATATAACGTTTGCCTTTAGCAGCTTTGCGAACAGGCGGAGGATTGATACTGTCTACGCTGTCGGATGGCTTTACACTAATGCGTTTGATAGACACTCCTGCTTTCTCAAAATAGCCGCGCAGAGCATTGCAGCGTTCTTGAGTCAGTTTCATGTTTTCGGTCTTATCTGCGTCATTATCCGGGAAGCATTGAATTTCAATGTTTACATTTGGATTGATAGTAAGAGTACGTTTGAAATCATCGAGAATTTCGTTGGCACCTACGCGTAATTTTGACTTTTTAACTTCGAACGGAGCTATGCGGGCAGGAATTCTCGTACCTTTTACAAGCGGCTTCACCAAAAAGTCACGGGAAATTTCAGTGTATTTTGAAGTATTAGGAAGTTGAATTTCATATTCAGCTTGAAAAAATTCGGGTTGTTCGATTCTAACCTTATATTTTTTACCCGGTTTCAATCCTGTTACTAAGTATGAACCGTCTTTGGAATTGCTGCGGGACGAACCGGCACGAGTACCTGATTCATCACTGAAAACTACATTAACTGTAGTTGGGTTTCGAGTTACTTCATCGAGAACATTACCTGCCACAGTGATTACAGTTCCTACTTGAGCAGAGAGTACACCGGGTGTAAAACCGACGATAGCTGCAAAACTGATAAATGCTGCTGCCTTAACGAATGATTGTTGAAATATTTTCATAATTACTTCCCTCCCTTTTTCGGTAGTTTTGACTTGGCATTTTCGGTTAGCGTTCTCACAGTTCCGTCAGCACATCCGAGTACTATGATATGAGCATTACTCGTAAGATCCACCGACCACACCTCGACACCGGTATCCATAGTCATAACATTTTCACCGGTACTTACATTCCATAATTTTACGTTTTTATCCAAACCTGCGCTTACAAGTGTTTGGTTATCAGCAGCAAATGAAACGTCTTGTACTAAGTCGGAGTGAGCATTGATTGTGCGTAATAGCTCACCGGAGGGCATTTTCCAAATTTTAATAACACCGTCTTGATCAGCCGAAGCAAGTAATTTGGAATCAAAACTGTAAAGGGCGGTAAGTACATGGGCATTATGACCTGTAAGTGTCATCAAAGGTTCTTTTGTTGACAAATCTGTTGACCATATTTTGATAGTTTTATCATCACTGCACGAAGCAAGGTACTTCCCGTCGTAGCTGTAGGCAACGTTGTTTGCTTGCATTGTATGTCCACGCAAGGTTTTTACTTCACTTTGTAATTTTGTGTCCCAAAGTTTAACAGTTTGGTCGAAACTTGTGCTTGCTAAAAAATCTCCATTATTATCCTGGCTGTAATATACGCCGATAACTTCAGCAGTATGTCCGTTTAAAATAGATTTTTGCTTTCCGGATTCTACATCCCATATTCTTACGGTGCGGTCACTGCTCGCGCTGGCAAGTAGTTTTCCGTTTCCGGAGAATGACACGTTATTTACTTGTCCAAGGTGTCCGGTTAGTGTTTTGAGTTCTTTCCCTTCGGGTAAGCTCCATAATTTAATTGTTTCATCCAAGCTACAGGTAGCAAATTTTGTATCCGCCGTATTGACGAATACTCCCAACACTTCATCGGAGTGCTTTCCGATTGTTTTCATCTCGTATGTGCGCTGCTGTGCTTGAAGGAAACTCGAAGCTCCCTGAGCAATTACCAGCATACAAACGATGCTTTGCCAACGACGTAGTTTCATATATAATTACCTCACTCAAAATATAAAAAAAGGTATGAATTAAATCATAGAATTACTTGAATAATATGTACTAACATTGTCTCGAATTTATTTTTTAAACTCAATTTACTTGTGATTCAACTGACAATAAGCCAAGCCCGTACCTTACATATGTTGAATAATATAAGCCATATCCTTGAGTAATTTGCAGAGCTCAAGAACATCTTGTCGGCGCAATGAAACCATACCGGATTGTTTGTTTTTAGATTTTGCAGAGGGTGTACTTAAATTTTGCAAAAATTCGTCCGCATCATCAATTACTTTAACCCTTTTTTCAGGATTTCTCGGCTTACTATTCTGTTTGTTAGCGACGTCGTAAACAGGAGTTTCTGGTTCAATTGATTTAGGAAGGTAGCCCTCAATTGATGAAATATCCATTTTTTTTAGTGCATCTTTTGCTTTTTGAATTGTAAGGCGGTCATCCCGTAACAGCTTTTTAATCAGTTGAATTATCGCAATATCTGATGATGTATATGCACGGTTTCCCGCTCGATTCTTTCGAGGTTTTATCTCGGAAAATTCGCGTTCCCAATAGCGCAGGACATACTGTTCTTCGTCAATAATCTGACTTAGTTCGCTAATGGAGTAATACAGTTTTTGGGGTTCTTTCTTATTCACAACTACGATTTTACTCAATTCTTTTTTCTTAGCAAAACATTACTTTTTAAATCGTTGAAATTTTCACAAAATTATGAAATTCTCACCTTTTGGACACTGTTTAATTATCTTCACAAGCCATGAGCAGTGTTGTTATATAGAATTTGTTTTTCACTTTAATACAATGAATAAACAAGATACAACGGATGTAAATGATTTCAAAAATTTATGCAGCGGGCACTCTTATTTAAGTATAGCCGTAGCAAATACAGAATCTTAATTTTTTGAAGTAACTTCAAATGGATAGTAATTCCTAAAGCGAGACGAGTATCAATAAACGGCAAGTTCAATAAACTAATTAAGTTATATAACCCAAAGTGTGGCAGTCAAGTTATGTCACCCTGAGTTCATCGAAGGGTTCAATTACTTGCCAATTTTTTGACTAAGATTATTTAGTTCAAAGTAAGTAGTGTAACACCTAACCTTGACTTCAATTTTTTTGACCAAGAGAGTATTGTCTCAAATGATAAGCAATAGTAATTTAAAATAGCAAACTGCGATTTACCTCCTAAAATTCTAAACGTAAATCTCTACTCCATCGGCTGTGCCGCAAAAATATCCGGCATATTACGTCCATATTCATCGTAATCCAACCCATATCCGACTATGAAAACCGGTGGGATTTCAATCCCGATGTATTTTACCGGAATGTCAATTTTCCTCATTGACGGTTTTGAAATCAGGGTAACAATCTCTAGTGAAGCTGGTGACGATTTTTGTAGGGCGGTTGTGATGGCAGACAGGGTAAGACCGGTGTCTATTATATCCTCAACAATCAAAATATGTTTATTTGCAATTTGATAATCCGGTAGTACATATTCAACTGTACCTGATGATGTCATTGATGAGCCGTAGCTTTTTGCAAACAATAGTTCTATCCTGCATGGTATTTCGATTTCACGAACAATATCAGCTGCAAAAATAAATCCACCTTTTAATATAACGATTACAACAAGTTCTTTTCCCGAATAATCAATGTTTATCGCCTGAGCCAACCGACTAACTGCAGATTGTATTTCCTTGACAGAGATAAACGGCTCAAAAGTGCGGTCGTGAATCTGCATATTTGCTATTTGTTAAGTTGGGGAGTTTTGGGAGTGAATTCCAAACGAATTACACGCTTCGTTGATGCAGTAACTTTAAATTTATCGCTAGAACGTCTTGAACATAGCCATACAACTTCGTTTCCGGCAGTCAGAACCAAACTTTTTTTCTTGTCTAAGAGAGAGACTTTTTCATTTGTTAAAAAATCACCAACCGTCATTGTACCACTCATTCCAAGCGGTTGAATCCTGTCACCGTTTTGCCAATTACGGAGAGTAAGCCATAAGGGGAGTAAATCGGCATCAAAAAATTCGATGTTTGGATTTTCGGAAAACTGAACTTCTTTTCGTGGGACTTCCTTGAGAACAAGTTGAAATGAATCCGTTTTAAGTTCAGAGATTTTACCGGTAAGGTAGTTGATTTCCTCTGGTTCTTCGTTCCGCTGGAACACAATTTCGGTTCTCTCACGCAATGCTGAAACTGCCGGTGTTATCTCGCACACTGCACCAATCTGGCTTTGTGTGAGAGCTATAATCCTATCAATGGTATGCATGGAAACGGGTAAGGACTGATATTTTTCCAAAAGAATTTTCTGAAGAATTTCACCCTTCATGAAATCATTGACCGAATCAAAATAAGGGATAGAGAGGGCAAATGTAGATTTATCAATTGAACGGAGTAATTTGGGCATCATTGCATCTGCCTTTTCGGCAATTAATTCATCTGCTCCATGCAGCAGATGCGCTGTCCTATTGAGAATTTCCACTACAGCGGGTGAGAATTGTTCTTTGAGTGACGGAAGAAGTTGCAAACGAACTTTATTGCGAGTGTATAGAAGGGAAGTATTACTTGTGTCTTCCCGCCATTGCAACCCGCGAACTGTAGCATAGTTATATAGTTCGCTCTTCGTAAGTAGCAGCATTGGTCTTATGATATGAATTTTTTTGGTTAATTCACGACGGGCAGGAATACCTGCAAGACCCGTCAGACCCGTTCCTCGCAATAGATTCAGCAAAAATGTTTCTGCGCAATCATCAGCCGTGTGAGCGGTTGCAACCAATTCTGCTTGTGCAGTTTTTGCCATACGTTCGAAGAATTGATAGCGAAGAGTACGAGCTGCCTGCTCGATACTTAGTTTGTGACGTGCAGCAAATTCTTCGACCTTGAGTGAAGTATGATGGAAATGGAAACCATAATTTGCTGCAGCCCGCCTAACGAGCTTCTCGTCCTCCATCGAGTCATTGCCTCGTAAATGATGATTGCAATGAGCTACATGGAGCAGTAAATTATGCTTCAATGAAATGTATGCAAGAATATCGAGCATTACCATCGAATCAACACCACCGCTCACCGCAAGCAAAATCGTAGAATCGGAATGTGCGTTCAACTCATTGAACATATATTTTTCTGTTCGTTCCATATAAGCTAGCAGTTCCGTAGGCAGAGGCGGCAATGGCGGCTTCGGACGCTTAGGAAATTGTGGCTTAGGAGGTTTGGGTGGATGCTTAAGTGCCAATAAATCTACCAAAGGTTTATCAATTCTTTCAGGAATCGGCAGAATTTTCTTTTCCTTTGGGGGCAATACTTTGTCAGCAGGAACAGGTAGAATTTTCTTTTCAGTAGTTGGTGTGGCTTTCTTGTCTTTTTTCGGCAGTACTTTATCTGCCGGAACAGGAAGAATCTTCTTTTCCTTTTGGGGTAATATCTTATCAGGGGGAACAGGAAGAATCTTTTTCTCCTGAACAGGAGCATCCTTTTTGTCTTTAGGTGGTAGTACTTTATCCGCCGAAACAGGGAGTATTTTCTTTTGCTGTGGGACTAATACCTTATCTGCAGGAACAGGAAGTATTTTCTTCTCTCTAGGGGGTAGCACTTTATCCGGCGGAACAGGCAAAATCTTCTTAGGGAGAATCTGTTGCCCTACTTCACTTGAATCTGTACTTACATCAATATCAGAACCTTGGCTAGCAGCTTTTAGCTCCATTTCTTGCTGTTGGCGAAGTTTCTTCTGCAATCTTTTTTGCTGCCAATAGCTGAGTTTTCTGGGTTCTTCTTCTGTGGTCGCAGTTGTTTCGGTTTGAGCATCATTTTCAGCTGATGTAGCAACTTCAACACTTGATGATTCGACCAAAAGCACTCCAGTGTTTTCGATAGCTTCAACCGGAGTGGTATCTGCTTCCTCCGATGCAGTAGCGGTTTCTTGTAGTAATTGCTGTTTCTTTAACTTTCGTTGCAAGCGGCGATGCTGCCAATAACTTAGTTTTTGTGGTTCTTCCGAATTTGACAGAGTTGCATCTGTCTTTTCTTGTGATACACTGCTCGAAATTGCACTTGTTGTGTCTTTTTGAGTAGTAATTACATTTTGATTAGCAATTTCATTTTTGGTTTTGGATTGTGATGCCTCAGTTTTTGGAGTTAAAGGTAGTTGCTTATGTTTAATTTCATGAACGCCATGTTTTGGAATTGCATGAGAAGTTTCCTTTTGAATTAGCGGAGCAGTCACTTTTGGAATCTCAGAAGATGCATTTTCACTAATAGATTCCCGCTCACCTTGTTTGCCGCTTACAGAATCATCCTGATTTTCGGAAAGTAATTGCTGTTCACGAAGCTGTTTTTGCTTTAATTTCTTATTCAACCGTCTTTGCTGCCAGTAACTTAATTTTGGCGACTCAGCGTCCGAAGTGCTTTCAGCAATTACATCTGTTTCGTGTTCTGAATCAGTACGAAGGGTAGGGATGGCTTCATGCGTCCCAGTTGCACGAGGAGTCGGTACGGTTAATTGGAGAGCTGGTGACGGCTCCGCATCATTTGAAACCTGCGATGCTGTGTCCTCAAGTTCACGCTGCTGTTTTTGTTTAAGTTTCTTTTGCAGACGCCTTTGTTGCCAATAGCTTAATTTTGGAGCATCCTCATCGCTCACTGCAACATTCGCCTCTGATGTAAATGGTATTTCCGGTTCAACTTCTTTACTATGTTGCAGTTGTGTCTGCTGAGATTCCGGTTTGCTGATAGGTTTTGGTTGTTGTTTCTTGTTTGATTTTTTAGGGGGTTCACCACCGTATCGTTGTTCAATTTCTTGAAGTCGAAATGCCATCGCCTCGTCGGCACCTTGAGGAGTAAAAGGTTCGTTGGCAACATTTGGTACAACAAGTTGAGGATTCTCTTTGCTGCTTTGTTTGGTTTCAGAGTCAATCTGAACTTGGGGTACATCAATTTTTTTCAATGTTCCCGAAACACTTCCTTTGCTAGGTTTTGGTTTACCTTTTTGTGGCTGTTTTGTGGTTGGTGGGACAGCTACAGGTAATTCTACCGTACTTTTTTGTTCGACTGGATACGAAATTTCTAATTGAGATTCTTCAATTTGGACGAGTGTTTCAATTCGATTCTTTTTAGGAGATTTTGTTTTTGATGAAGGTGTTTTCGTTGCTGTAAATTTTGTTTCTGATGATTTATGCGAAACTGCTACCGGTTTTTCCGACGGTAATGTAACTGTTGTATTTTCAGATAAGACTGTCATCTGTGAAGGCGGCACTTTTGAATTGTTCTTTTTGACAGGAAGAGGAGCCGGATTTTTCTTGATTGTGGGCGATGGTTTGATTTCAACCGGAACAAAGAGCGCTGTCGGTGTTTTCTTTTTAGGAGTAAGTGTTTTCTTATCTGACTTTGGAAGTTTATCAGAAATGCTTGTTGGTTCGATAACAATAGGCGAAGTTTCTGCCTCAATTGTGGTAGGATATTCGTTTGGTGGTGTCCCCGTATTTTTTGATTGAGGTTTTGCGGTTGTTTTACGGGTTTTTTTGACAGAGGTCTGCTCTCCAATAGGGGATGCTTCCGCCTCAGGTGCAGATTGTTCTTTTTTACGTCTCACGCTTATAATTCCTTGATTTATGTTGTTGCTTCTTCGGCGGGCTGTTCTTGAACATCCATCCGTTCGGCTAAAAATTCGATATAGCGGCGCAACCGTTCTTCAATCTCAGGATAGGATAATAATTGTTGAATATCCTGTTTTACGGGTGCAGAATTATATAATCCGCGTAAATACCCGCCATAAAACTTCCGAAATTCTAGAATTGCACGCCGTTCCGGTTTATGATTTATTGAAAGCTGTAAATGTTCTAACAGTACAGCTATCCGTTCTTCTGCACAGGGTTCCGGAGGGACTACTCCTGTAGCTAAATATAATTTTGACCGTCTGAAAATAAAAGGATTTCCGATTGCACCGCGTCCGATCATTACAGCATCACATCCTGTAGTGTCAAATGCTCTTTTAACGTCCTGAACGGTAGTTACGTCACCATTTAATATAATCGGTATCGAAACAGCTTCTTTAATTTTTGGTATCCATGTCCAGTCTGCATTACCCTGATGTCCCATATCACGTGTACGGCAATGCACAGTAAGCGCAGATGCACCTGCATGCTCGAGCATCTTTGCAACTTCTACAATGACAATGTTATTTGGATCCCATCCAAGACGTGTCTTGACCGTTACCGGTAGTTTGACTGTATCCACAAGTGCTTTGGTCATTGCAGCCATTGCCGGAAGATCCTTGAGCAAAGCAGCACCTGAACTACGAGCCACCACATTCTTCACCCAGCAGCCGCAATTAATATCCAAAAAGTCCGGTTCGGATGCTTCTGCCATGAGTGCAGCTTCTTTCATGACTTCGATATCACCGCCAAAAATCTGTATTGCTACAGGATGTTCTTCGTCAGCTAGACGCAACTTTTCAAGCGAACGTCGTGCGTCATGTACTAATCCGTCAGACGATATAAATTCAGTATAAACAATATCCGCGCCAAGACGCTTACTTATCACTCTAAACGGAAGTTCAGTTACGTCTTCCAGTGGTGCAAGGAGTATTCCGTTTTCTACGGTAGTTTTGCCAATTGTCAGAGTTGCCATTTGAAGTCAGTTGAAAAGAATGCTTTGCGAGTAATAAACACCGCCTAATTGAACAATATACTACAAAAATACGATAAGTTTACGTATTAAAGCAATTACCCTCGCATTGCCGCTATCATTTGCCGAACCGCCTGGTCTATCCCTACAAAAACAGCACGGGCAATAATTGCATGACCGATACTGATTTCTTCCATTTGAGGGATGAGGCAAATTGGGGCTACATTATGATAATCCAAACCGTGTCCAGCCGTTACTTTGAGTCCTGCTTCCGCTGCAATTTCAGATGCACTATAAAGACGGCGAAGTTCATTGTCGCGTGCTGCGGCGGTAATTGCATTCGCATAAATACCTGTGTGAAATTCCACAATATCCCCGCCTGCTTTTACGACCGCTTCAATTTGGTCTTCTGACGGCTCAATAAAAAAGCTCACTTGAATATCATGATCATGCATGATACCCGTTGCATTTGTATAATAATGAACATTACCTACTACATTAAGACCACCTTCCGTCGTTAATTCCTCTCGTTTTTCAGGGACAAAGGTAACCAGTTCCGGCAATATTTCGAGTGCAATTGAAATAATCTCTTCGGTTGCTGCCATTTCCAAATCTAATTTCGTCGTAATTGTTTCACGGAGCAATCTTACGTCACGTTCGTTAATATGCCGCCTGTCTTCACGTAGATGGCATACTATTCCCGAAGCACCTGCAAGTTCAGCCAGTAACGCTCCTGTGAGCGGTTCAGGTTGAGTACCGCCGCGTGCTTCCCTGATTGTTGCAATATGGTCTATATTTACAGCAAGATTTGTCATGACAGGATTCCGTGTTTAGATTGTAATAAATAAATTGCAATATAATGAATGCAAAGCAATAAGTACTTACGAGAAATAGGAATATGACTGCCCCTATCTAAATTAGTTGAAAATGCCATCTATGAGTCATTGTTTACCTGCTTTATTCCTTCTGTCCCTTCCATAAATTACCGCTGTTCATAGCCATAAGTTGCCTTATCGAATGTTCCATTCCATCTACCGACCCGTCAAGAAAAATAACATTTCCTTTGCCGTTTTCGGCAACATGGCGGATAGTTTCTGTCCACATCGAAAAGAGCATGACCGATGCATCCAAATGGCTGCCTTGTAATTGCTTAATTGCTTCGCTCATACCTTTTGCAGCTTCTTCTCTGAAAAGCGAAATACCCTGACCGCGAAGTTGGGCTGCCTCTTTTTCGGCTAGTGCTGCAATTTTAATTGCACGACCTTCTGCCTCTGCTTGCTTGGTTTTGGTAATCAAGAGTGCCTGTCCTTCATTTTCTGCAGCGGCTTTCAGATTGTTAGATGCAACAACCTGTGCCATTGATTTCATAATTGCAGTGTCGAATGCAATGTCGTTCATTTGCATATCTATTAAATGGTACCCCCATGTTTCGAGAGTTTGGTCAATCTGATGTTTTACATGGTCAACTATTTCACTTCGTGAACCAAGAATATCCGCTTGTTTCTGAGTAGCTACAAAACTCCGTACAGAACCTTCCACAGTTCGAACAAGGGTTTGCATAAAGTTTTTTTCGTCAACGAATTTAAAGGCGACATTCTTGATAGTTTCTTCGTGTTGATCAAACACAGCAAAGAGGAGCAGGGCTTTGAATTGAACAGTTGCCTGGTCGCCGGTGATAGCTTGAAATTCCAATTCTGCTGATCGGTTTTGAATAGAAATTCTTTTGTAGATAGTTTCGATTAACGGCAGCTTGAAGTTCAAACCGGGCATCATAATCCGGCGATATTTACCGAATATTGTTACAACTCCTATTTGTCCTTGAGCAATTGTCTTGAATGTTGAAAAGAAAAAAACAACAAGAAGAAGCAAAAAGATGATGGTAGTAGTTTCCATGAAACCTCCAAAAAATTATGAATTAAAAATATCGGGTAAATTTTCCCGAATGGACGGGTACAATTATTTATTTTTTACATAAAATTCAATACGACGATTTTGGGCTTTACCTTTTTCGGAATTATTATCTGCAACCGGGACATTCTTACCCAAACCCTTAGCTGATAGTCGCGTCGGGTCTATTCCTTCCTTAACGAGGTAACTTCTTACAGACTCAGCCCGCTGTTGTGATAGAGTAACGTTTTTATCAGCCGATCCTTCCGAATCGGTATGTCCGCGAACTTCGACGGTAATTGTAGGATTATCACGCAGCCATTTGACAACGCTTGTCAAAATCGGCTCGGATTCAATTTCAATCTCAGATTTTCCTCTCTTAAAGTTGATACCATAGGGGGTAAACGACTGCCCCTTTTCGACAACGCGCACTACTTCCTTTGTTTGAATAATAGTGTCATGCACAATATTTGCCTTAGGGGGTACAGGACACCCGTTATGTTCCACATATCCAAACATTGCCGGACATTTATCAAGGTTGTCGGTGATTGTATCGGTATCTGTATCGTTGCTGAGCGGGTTTGTTCCGTTTTTAATTTCATTGCTATCACTAATGGTATCGCCGTCGGTGTCAGCAAAAAGAGGATTAGTTTTATAGACAAGCAGTTCGTCCGAGTCGGGGAGACCGTCATTATCAGTGTCGGGAGTGAGTGGGTTTGTACGATAATCCAGAATTTCCTTTGAATCCGAGAGCCCGTCTCTGTCAGTATCAGTTGAAAAAGGGTCAGTTTTATGAGAATAGATTTCATCGAAGTCAGAAATTCCATCGCCATCGGTATCTGATGCAAAGGGGTTAGTACCCAACTTTTCTTCTTCCTCATCTGAAATCCCGTCGCTGTCAGTATCAGAACTTCCAAATAAATAGTAGGAAAGTTTTAGACCAAACTCTGCGTAAGCATCAGGATTGGTTGTACTGCCACTTGCAATCAACTGGGCATACCCATCCAAAATATCGGTTTTCATGTACCGGTACGCTGCCTGAATGCCAACAGATATATTACGCGTAAGGTAGTAATCAATCCCAATTCCGCCAACAGGATGAAACGAAGCTTTGTGTTCGTCTTTGTAATCTTGATAATGTATGTGTTTTCCTACACCGTCGAGGGGGTCTTCGTCAATATCTTGGGGAATGAATAAGAGGACGCTGTATCCGGCAAACAGGTAATAATTTAATCGTTGTCTGGGAAAAAGGTTTAGGTAGAATAATGGTTCAAAAGCAGTTACCCTTGTTCTGCGTATTTCACCCTTAACTTCTGAAGTCGGGAAATCATTTACAGGATACTGGCGTTCCCAGTCATCGCCGAAACGTTCTTTATATCGTCGGTCATATTTTAAGTATCCGCTTGTAAGACGTGCTCCAAATCCAATTTCGGGAAAGAATGGCATCATATACCGGGTGGTCGCACCATACACCAATCCGATATTATTATCGGTAAATTCACCAAAATACTTGGTAGAAAAGAATAATCCGCCGACCTCTAAACGTCCGTTAGGGTAAAGTGTTTGTTTTTCATAAACACGCTTAGGGAAAGACGATGGTGATGTAATAGTTTTGTAAGTAGTATCACTTGTGATTGGCAAAACCGTCTCGGTTTGTGCGAACATTTGTGAGCAGACAGCAAAAAAGCAAACTATTGAAAAAAGAAACAATTGAATCATAATTTCTTCTTGGGTTATTTGGTGTAATCGTGAAAGCCCTTGCCGGTTTTACGTCCAAGCATTCCTGCATTTACAATGTCTTGTTGCATATTTGAGGGTGTAAATCGTGCTTCGTGGAAATACTGCTCATAGACTGACTTGGTTACCTCAAGATTGACGTCATTTCCTATCAAATCCATCAGTTCAAACGGTCCCATTTTAAAGCCGAGTGACTTCATTATTCTGTCTATTTGCTCAGGTTCCGAGGCATTTTCAGTTGCAATCTTCATTGCTTCGTTATAATAATTACGGGCAACTCGATTCACAATGAATCCCGGGACATCTTTAGCAATGACTGCGGTTTTACCGAGTGCTCTTATAAAACTGACTGACCGTTCCAATGTTTCTTCTGATGTTTGACGTGAGCGGACAATCTCGACTAACTTCATCAAGTTCGCAGGGTTGAAAAAATGCAGCCCTACAAAATTTTGCGGTTTGCGAAGTTTAGAGCCAAGTAAATTAACGGAAAGGGAAGAAGTATTGGTTGCTAGAATCGCATTTTCGGCAAATCCGGCGTTTTCGAGTGAGGCGAATAAATCAAATTTTACTTCGGGTTTTTCGATAATTGCTTCGATAATAAACTCACCTTTAGCTGCATCCGTAATTGAAGTACTGCATACAAGTCGTTCCAAACATATATCCGCATTTTCTTTTTTAATTTTATTTTTCTCAACAGCTTTGAGAAGTTGAGAAGCAATATACTCATGTGCTTTTTTGGTTGCTTCTTCATTCAAATCAAAGAGCACGACTGAATGTTCAGCTTGTAAGCAAGCAATGGCGATTCCTCGTCCCATTGTACCCGCACCGCAGATTGATATGTTCATAATTATTTATAGTTAAGTGGTAAGAGCGAAGAAAAGTAATGTTACTTAATTACCCCTAATTCCTTCCCGATTTTCCCAAACGCTGCTAAAGCGGTATCCAAATGTTCACGGGTATGCGCTGCAGAAATTTGAACACGAATCCTCGCCAAACCTTTAGGAACAACCGGATAGAAAAACCCTATAACATAGATACCTTCGGCAAGTAACTTCTGAGCAAACTGCTGGCCGAGGACTGCATCATAGAGCATAATCGGGGTAATCGGATGTGTACCGGGCTTAATATCAAAGCCGAGAGCCGTCATTTTCTCACGGAAATAGAGTGTGTTTTCTTCAAGGCGGTCACGAAGTTCTGTTGTTTCTGAAAGCAAATCAAAAATTGCAATGGAAGCCCCTACGACCGACGGCGGTAATGAATTACTAAACAGATAGGGTCGTGAACGCTGACGCAAAAGTTCAATTATCTCTTTACGTCCGGTTGTAAACCCTCCGATGCCACCCCCAAGTGCCTTGCCAAGTGTTCCGGTAATAATATCAACTCGCCCTAAAGCACCGCAATACTCAATGACACCACGTCCATTTTTACCCATAAAGCCCATTGAGTGACATTCGTCCACCATAACGAGTGCGCTGTACTTATCGGCAAGGTCGCAGATTTTATCAAGAGGGGCGATTGTCCCGTCCATCGAAAAAACAGCGTCAGTAGCTATCATGATGAATCTTGCACCATCTGCTTGGGCTGTTTGAAGTTTATCTTCGAGGTCTGCCATGTCCGCACATTTATAGCGATACCGTTTCGCTTTGCAAAGACGTACACCGTCAATAATTGAGGCGTGATTCAGTTCATCCGAGATGATTGCATCCATCTCACCGAGAAGCGGCTCGAACACTCCGCCATTTGCATCAAAGCACGCAGCATACAAAATAGAATCGTCAGTATGGCAAAAACCAGCAATCTTGCTTTCGCACGTTTTCTGAATCTCTAAATTGGCGCAAATAAAGCGTCCACTCGACATTCCGTAGCCGTGTGAATCGAGAGCTTCTTTAGCCGATGCAATCACTTTTGGGTGTGATGAAAGACCAAGATAATTGTTAGCACAAAAATTTAGGGCTGATCCATTTACCCCTTCAACGGTAATTTCAGGACCTTGCGGGGAAGTAATGACCCGTTCGGATTTATAAAGACCACTTTCACGAATTGATGTTAGTTCTTGTTGAAGATGTTGTTGAAATTCACCATACATAGGGATTGATCCTCTTGGAAATTGAGAAATGGGCGTTTGGATAATAAGATCATTTTGAAAAATAGTATGTTGCACTAGCTATTGTTTCGTAAATTTCATCCGTTAGTGTGAATTTGGAAACCCACTCTAACGGATGGATACATACTATTGCGCAAATTTAGTCATTTTTCTTGCTTTTGTGGGCATAGTAACATGATAATCTGTCTGTCAAAAATGAGAAATATTTTGGTGCAGGTTGTGTAGTTAATATACTGGATTTATGAAACAGTATATCGTTGTTACTGTTTTACATATAGTATCAGTTGGATTGCGTCTTTAAATTATGTAATATTGCGATAGATTTTTTTGAGACGTATTTAAAGAATTACCTTTATTATTATTCGTTCAGTACTAAGTTCTTACGGTGTGAATGAAGAAAGCGAAACATTAAATACAATAGCAAGAAATAATAATAACGAATATTCATAAAAACATCAATTTATCTTACCTATGAAATTTACCGTAATACTCCTTACCATACTCTTTGAAATACTTACCATTACAATGAATGCTCAGGTGGAATCACCCTACAAAAATGCAAAAGTAATTAACCTCGGTAAAGACTTTAACTCATCCGGAATGGATTATGCACCCTGTATAAGTTATGACGGTACAATGTTTTTCGTTTCTGACCGCAGTGGAAGCCAAATGACCAAAGAAGGCACTTCATCTCATGATATATGGATGGCATTAAAGAAAATGAACCAAGACACTCTCTTCTTTCCGCCATTCAATCCCGACCCTCCTCAAAACAAAGGAAAGTTAGGACTAAATACCTATTTCAATGAAGGTGCTGCAAGTATTTCACTCGATAAGAAACGATTGTACTTTACGGGTTGTAATCGAGGGTATGGAATGGGTGACTGCGATATTTATGTTGCTAATATAGCTTTTAGAGAAGATACAATTATTATTGAAGGGGTGTTTAATCTTGGATGGAATGTCAATACATCTTTTTGGGATGCACAACCCTCAATATCGCCTGATAACAAGCGTTTGTATTTTACGTCAGCCAGACAAAGTACAATTGAAAACACAGTCTTTGATATTTGGTATTCAGATTACAATACTGAAGCCAATAAATGGATGCCGGCAGAGCTTCTGCCAAAAGAAATAAATACCGGTGGAATTGAAAATTCACCATACATAGCTGCAGACAATCGAACATTATTTTTCGCATCAGACAGCCATTGGCCAAACTTTGGAAAAACAGATTTCTATTACTCTCGCTTAGACTCAAACGGGAAATGGTCGAAACCTGTCAATCTGGGGAAACCTATCAATACTGATGATACTGATCAATTTATTTGCTTAAACAGTAGTGGAAATACTATGTACTTTTCTTCAACAAGAACGGATATTACAGGAGGTCAGGGTGGTTATGATGTTTTTGCAGCTACAGTTCCAAGTATTTTGGAAGAAGTAAACCTAGTAAGTTGGCAACAAGCTGATGACGGTGAGGTAGAGATTTCAATTGACAATGATAATGAAACCATCCGTTCGTTTTCTATGGGACAAGTGCTTTCAGGTCGGCAATCATTTGTATGGGATGGTAATGATAAAAATAAAAAACGTGTTCCACCCGGTAAGTATTATTTTGAAGTAAAAGTGAATGGTAACCAAGATACTCAAGGAATCTTATTGATGAAGTAAGGGAATTAGTTAACTAGGTGAAAATTAAGTTCAAGAATTACACTTTCACGCTCAGCCATTTTCTACGAGATAGCTCTACAAAAGCAATCCCTGTAAATAGCATATACCCTCCGACTACGCCAAACCATATTCCTTGCTGCCCCCAGCCGGTAAAATGGGAAAGAGAGTAGGCGAGAGGTACTTGAAGGAAAATCAAAGAGCCTCCTACAATTGTCATACTTCGGAACGATGCACCTGCACCACTAATAACGCGAGTAGTTACCAAACCCATCGCAAAAAAAACATACCCAAAAACAGCAGTATGCAGATAACGGGTGGTCTCTTGGATAATAACAATGTCTTTTGTGAAAATCCCTGCAAAATTATCAGCAAATAAAAAGACATTTATCGCGAGAAAACCGACTATCATCAAAAGGATATATATGGCTGAACGATGAAATTGAAAAATTCGCTTGATTTGACCTGCACCCAAATTTTGTCCTGTTGCGGTTTCCACTGCGATACCAATCGCAAAAACACTCATAAAGATAAGCAAATCTACCTTTAGCCCCAGAGTATATGCAGCAACTACACTCGTGCCGAAAGTACTGGCAAATTTGAAAAGGGCTATCCGAGAAATACTTACCGAGAACATTTGAAGTGATGCAGGGATTCCTTGTTTAGCGATTCGAGCGATAAGTTCAAAGTCTAATTTCATTCTATCCATCATAAATCTGATACCGGTTCTACCTGAAATAAGCATAGATACTGATATGACTCCTCCAATTAGCTGAGCAAAGGCAGTTGCAAGTCCAGCACCCGTCATTCCCAGTTCGGGAATTGGACCAAAGCCAAAAATAAGAATAGGTGCGAGTATTGCATTCAAAACAGTAGTGAGAAGCAGAATAAGCATAGGGAAAATTGCATTTCCCGAAGAGCGAACAATGGAATTAATTTGAAATGTAATGAAATTTCCGGGTACACCAAATAATAGTGCAGTCAGATACAGTTTGGCTAAATGCGCAACATCCAGCTGCAAATTCATCGTGTCGAGTATCCAACCCAGACAAAAGTAGAGGATAATAGAGATAAGAATCGAGAAAACAAGCATTGAAAGTACAGCTTGGGTTGCTGTGTAGTTTGCAAGTTTTCGATTGCCCTCACCGATGCGACGCGCAACGATTATCCCGGTACCGATTGCAAACCCGCTCCCGAAGTTGAAAATGAAAAAACCTAGCTGCTCGCTTATTCCTATAGCAGCAATAGCCGATGACCCTAATCTGCTCACAAAATAGGTGTCAATCAACGAATATAGCATATTCACTACAAAACTAAACGCAAGAGGCAGGGCAAACGATAGGAGCGTGGGAACAACAGCACCATTGAGCATATCCACTCTGCCACGCTTTAATCCGGTTAGCTGGGTAGGTAGTTCTTTGGGAGATTCATCGTTAGTTCCTTTTTGATTCATGTAGTCCAACCTCTTTAAATAAAAAAACCTTTACCTGTTGGAAAAGGTTTTCAATGCTCTATTATAGATACGTATGTAATTGCAAGACGTAGGTTGTGAGAAAATGTTTGGTGAAAATCTCGAAATGTAGAATTTTTATGGCAATCAAATAGTGCTTGAAGTGTAATTTGTAGGTCACAGTTTAATACAAATTTCCAGTATTTTCTAATCAGGTAAATGAACAATTGACAATTCCGATTGAAGGTCAAAAAACAATACGTATCTTTGCAATAAATGGTCGAATATGCAGAATCATAGAGAACTGAAACAACTATCACAATTTCAAATTTGGTTATTGATAATTAAGTACTGGGACAGATTAAATTGCTAAATTTAGTTCAGTCATTCTGAGCGGCAGCGAAGAATCTCCGTATGCTGTTCAGTCCAGTTTTTGTAGTGCATAGCTGAGATTCTTCAGTCGAAGACTCCATCAGAATGACAGCTATTCGAATAATACGATTATTTTTGTCCCCTTACTTACATTGTAATAAGTTTCAACGGCAATAAACTTCTGAATTCGGGTATAATTGAAAAGATAAATGAAATTTACTTCTGACAAAAATCAAAACGACAATGACACCAAGTGTATTACACCACTGCTAATTGTTCAACTTCTGAAAAATAAGTACTTATCATTCATTCAATGATAGCATTTTTATATATTATTTCTGCGGTATTATATGGCTTCCGTATTTTTACGTTTGTCTTTGGTGCTGCTCGGGAACGCTCAAAATTCATATCCGACGCTGGGGAAACAGGCGCACTTTTTGTATCGGTAATTGTGCCTGCTCGAAATGAAGAAACGAAAATTAGGACGTGTATTGAATCACTTTCTAACAGTAATTATCCATTAGACAAGTATGAAATTATCGTAGTGAATGACCGTTCTACAGATGCGACAGCAAGAGTACTCCAATCACTCCAATCGGATTACTCTAACCTCAAAATCCTTACTCTAACCGAAGCTCGTACATCAAAAAATCTACAAGGTAAACCAGGTGCACTGCAAGCCGGAATTGATAATTCAAACGGTGATATTATTCTGATGACAGATGCGGATTGCACTGTTGAAAAAGAGTGGATTACCACGATGGCTCGCCAATTTTCCAATCCTAAAGTAGGTCTAGTGCCGTCATTTACATTGATAAAGGCAGACACCTTCTTTGAACAAATGCAAGCTATCGAATGGATAATGAATCATACAATGGCGTGCGCCGGAGTGGGGATAGGGCAACCGCTCGGATGCTATGGAAATAATTTGGGAGTAAGACGTTCAGCTTTTGAAAGTGTTGGCGGCTATGCAAATATTAGATTCTCTGTAACAGAGGATTTGGCATTATTGCAAGCAATTTTTGCTAAAGGATGGACAGTGCGGTATGTATGCAGTCCGCTTGCGGTGGTTACAACCCTTCCATGTGAAACCTTACGAGAGTATGTGTTGCAGCATCACCGTTGGTTGCGAGGCGGGGTTGATTTAGGATGGCGTGCTGTAGTATTCGTTGCATTTTCTGCTTCGTTGTGGATTTGCATAGCTACTGCTGTTATTAATAGTCATTATTGGCTACTACCCATAATTTTTGGAATTCGTGTTGTTGGTGATTTTGTAGTAATTGCTCCTATCCTTGCAATCCTTAAAAGGAAAAGAAAAATTGGCTGGGCTTTTTTGGCAGTCGGGTTTATTATTATTTTGGAATTAGTGATGCCAATTTCCTTACTGAAAAAAGAGGTAGTTTGGAAAGGGCAAATATTTCGGTAGAGTGATATAAACATGATGAAAATGAAGAGCCCGCAGAGCTAATTGCTCCACGGGCTTTTTTATTTAACGAATCACAGGAAAAAAATTATTTCTTTCCAAACACTTTCTTAAGTATTTCTGAAGTCCGAGCAAGAGGATCGCGCCGAATCAGACCCTCTTCTTTTGCAATCATTGAGAACAATCCGTCCATAGCTTTTTGTGTAACAAATGCTGTTAAATCGGGGTTGATTTTTTCGACCATAGGTATCCGATTGTAGCCGTTCATAGCAGTTGTCCAATACTTGGTTGCATCTACTTTATCCAGTGACTTCTTGATAACAGGGGTGAATTTCTCTGTTAGTTTTGTTGAGGTTGTGCGTTTCAAAAAGTTTGTAGCTGCACTGGTATCGCCTTTGATAATTGATAAAGCATCTTGGATTGACATTTGCTTTACAGCATCTACAAATATATCTTTTGCTCCGACTGCTGCATCCTCAGCGGCACGGTTCATCGAAAGAATTGCATCGTCTGCTTGCTTGCCCATGCCAATGGAACGAAGCATACTTTCAGCTTTTTTTGCTTCGGGTGGAAAGGGGATTTTAATTTCAGGGTTCTTGTAATACCCATCCAATTTTGAAGCTAAATCAGTACCTTTGGTTACCCCGTTTATTAGTGCTTCTTTGATTCCTTTTGCAGCATCTTCTTGGCTTAATCCACTTCCACCCGAAAGCATTTTTGCTGCCTCTCTGCCAATCTTATCAAATAATTGTGCCGTTGCAGTGATTGTAGAGATACCGGTGAGGAAAGTAACAATCACAACAAATTTCATAATTCTTTTCATAGGTATAAATTAGGTTAAATAAATAAATAAAGTTGAATAACCATTGCTAAGTCGAATCAACGGCGATTTTAGTGCTTCCGATTATAGCGGTTGAAATAAAAAACCCTTGCTTCCCCCTAAGAGGAATGCAAGGGCATTCGGTGAACTCCTAAATGGACACCGATACAGTGTACACAAAGAAACGTTCGTATGAAGGGACGATTATTTTGCTACATTGACAGTAACTGATTGAACAGTATTATCGGCAGTCAATTTAACAATATATACTCCTGAAGGTACATCTGATGTATTCCAATTATAGGCATGATTGCCTGATTGCAATTCATTTTCTACCATTGAAAAAACTTCAATACCGCTAATCGAGTAGATTTTGAGGGTAGCTTTATGAATTGTAATCGGATTAGTAAATTGAACGAGGGCAGATGCTTGTACAGGATTAGGGGAAACTGCATTAAGAACTACGCCAAGTTCATTGTCAGAAGAGCTAACTCCTGTTTTTTCATCGGTTGTAAAGCTCCATACTGATGTCCACTCACTGTTACCACCGGCATTTTTTGCCGATACTCTCCAATAGTAAAGTGTTTTACCATTGAGGTTACTTAAAGTGTATGAATTTGTTGTAACAGCTGCTTCATCAAGAACAGTAGTACTAAAATCTTCGGCAGTTGATACTTGAACGTGATAGCTTTCTACTTCTCCGCCAAGCGCAGATTTTGCCCATTGCAATGTAAGAGAAACAGGTTGCTGTTTCACTGCTTTATCAGCAGGCGTAACGAGAGATGGGGATGCAGGAGCAGCAGGAATAACAGTAAATTTCCATGACTCAGACCACTCGCTCAAGCCCAATGCATTCGCTGATCTCAATCTCCAATAGTATGTAGAACCCAATTCTAATCCGCTTGCTGCGAATGATGAAGATGCAATGGCATCCTCGTTCAGAACAATGTTTTCAAAATCTTGAGTTTTGGAAACTTGTAAATGATAAGTAAGGGCATTATCAGCAGGATTCCATTTGAAATCAAAAACTATCGGTTGATTCACCTTGTTATTGGAAGGAGAGTCTAGTATAGGAATACCTGCCGGAGCTAGACCTGTAGAGAATTTCCATGTATCTGACCAAACACCTGTACCGTTATCAATGCTGTTAGCTTGAACGCGCCAGTAATAAATGGTATTAACTGCAAGATTTGCTACAGAAAACTGAGTTGCGGAAATATTATCTTCGTTCACAATTGTAGTTGTAAACGTTTTGTCTGTTGAGAACTGTACTTTGTATGTTGAAGCACCTTCTACTGGGTTCCATTTTAGCTGAACACTCAATAACTGGCTTCCTGAATTGTTTGCCGGGGAAGTAAGAGCCGTTTTTGCAACAACTGTTGTGAAACTGCGAGTAGGTGACCAGCTAATATTTATACCTGTGCTGCTTTCAGGACGAACGCGCCAGTAGTATGTGGTGTTGTTTTTGAGACCTTCATACTGGCTAAACTGACTGGAAATACTTTCAATTCTTGAGACGTCCGATACTATTGTTTTGAAAGTTTCATCTGTAGATATCTGAGCTTGATAGAGAACCTTTTTACCGGATGAAGTCCATTGAAGTGTGACAGGAAGGTGCAAACCTTTTACTTTATCTACAGGAAGTTCGCCAACAGTAGGAGCTACAACTGTCGAGAAACTGCGAATAGTTGACCAACCGCTATTTCCTGATGATGAACTTACTGCTCGAACACGCCAGTAGTAAACTGTATTGTTGGCAAAACCTGTAATCGTCTGATTTATAGTAGGATAAGTTCTGTCAATGATGATAGATGAGATAAAGCTAACATCAACTGAAACTTGAATGTTATACTGAACATCACCATTTACCGAATTCCATTCAAACGGTACTGAAGTAGGCAAATCAAGTTTACCGTCAAGTGGTAAAGAAAGAAGTGGGGTAGCAATAATTGTAGTAAAACTGCGAACTTCTGACCAATTGCTTGTTTCACCGTCAGGTGTTACTGCCTTTACTCTCCAATAGTATCTGGTATTACTATTCAAACTTGGGACTTGGTAGCTAAGTAGAGTGGAATTTGTATTTTCATTTACAATTGTTGTAAAATCTTGATCAGTAGCAATTTGAATCCAGTAATGATCTGCACCGTTTACATTTTGCCATACAACTGTAGCCGGGTTTGTAATATAAGTTTCTCCATTTGAAGGTGAAACTAGCGTTGAAGAAGAAAGTACAGTTCTGAAACTCCAAACATCAGACCACTCACTTGTACCACTTGAGTTAGTAGCATTTACTCGCCAGTAGTATGTAGTGAAATTCGTCAACTGGGGTAATGATGCAAAGTTTGCGCCGGTAGTATTATCTATGATGGTTGAAGAAAACAGATTGTCGTTAGAAAATTGAACACGATATGTTGTAGCACCTGTTGAAACATTCCATACCAGAGTTGAATTTTGTATTGTAACAGCTTTTTCAGCATTTGTAGGAGTAGCAAGGGTCGGAATAGCAGGTGGAGGTGCAACTGTTGTAAAGTCATACACAGTAGACCATTGACTAATCATCGGGTTTCTATTTGCTTGTACTCTCCAATAATAGGTAGTAAGATAGCTTAACGTACCTATACCGGTAGTAGTTCCTGCAACTACTTCATTAAACACTACCGATGTAAAAGCTGCATCTGTTGCAACTTGTACAGTATAGTCATCAGCACAGCCCACAGCTTGCCATGACAAATTTGGAGTAAGCGTTACACCTGTTGAGCTATTATTTGGAGTTGCTAATGTAGGAGTAGCCAGCTCAACACCGGGAAGGAAAATCTGTATATCGTCTACAGCAACACCATCTTCTTGGATACTGCCATCAGCTTTCATTACAAAACGGATACGAACATTGTTGCTTCCGGCAGCACCGGTAAGGACGTGCTCAGCATATTCCCAGCCACTACAAAAGGCATAATAACCGCACCATGCATCTACAATATCACCGGAATTCCCGTCTTCCCATGATTGATACCAACTGGTTGCTTCCCATGCACTGCCAAGTTTCTGCCATGTTCCTCCATCAATAGAAATTTCAACCCAATGGAAGTCATAGTTATCCTCCGTAAAATAGATGTGGTTAAAACCTAGATACGGGTCACTTGTAAAACACGACATATCGAATACAGGTGACTCCAAATAGGAATATTCATCTGAATTGTACGGACCTGAAAGGTTGGTTTTCCAACAGTTAGATCCATTTGCAGGGTTTTGTACTTCCGCAGAAGACGGATAGCCCAATGCCCATGTAGAAAGGTCTCCGGAAGTAGACCAGCCATTCTCTCCCGACTCAAAATCCTCATAAAATGAGGGAAATGCATTTGTTTGTGCAAGAGCAGATTGGGGATAGTATCCGGCTAATACTATCAATGCCAGCACAGCAAAAAAATGAGAAAAATATCTCATAAAAACTCCTTTAAAGGGTGTATAAAAGTGAACTAATACTATAAATATGATTTAGATTGGCGATTGGGTTGTTACTCCTTAACATGGCAAAAGACAATAAAAGCATGCTTTCCTTACGTAGAACCCTAAAATATTTCCGGAAGCAGTACAGTTGAATGTCCTTTAGTAACACTATAATCCAATAACTGTGTTAGATGTTACAAAAGCAAATAAGTTTATTTTTAAATTTAATATATAAATCACTGATGTTACGCAACAATTAATGTATTGAGTTTCTTCCTAGTCCAGTCAGGTGCTACACCTGACTTCAACAAAAATACCTTTTTACGGACTATG
>CAZGNO010000044.1:0-30890 GCA_964527785.1 uncultured Chitinophagaceae bacterium | reverse complement strand
CTGCCGCTCAGAATGACTGAACTAAATTTAGCAATTTAATCTGTCCCAGTACTTAGAAGGACATAATTAATCGTCCTACTTACTAGCTGTTATTCTGAAGGAATCTTCGACTGAAGAATCTCCGCACAAGCACTACAAAAACAGAACGGAACTGCAATCGGAGATTCTTCACTGAGTTCAGAATGACAGGGCTAATATTTCGATTTAATTCTTTCTCTGTACTTACTTACCTAATAATGACAACAGGTATTTTGAGTAAGTGCCTAACCGGTGAAATTGTAGTGCCGTAGATGAAATCAAAAAAACCGCGATGACCATGCCCACCCATTACCAATATATCAATTTCACAGCTTTTTGCCATACGAACAATCTCTTTTGGCACTGAACCGAAGCCCAATTCGCTCTTTGCTTCCAGATTAGTGGCTCGTAATGATGCAACGATTTTGTCTAGATATTCTGCATCCTCACGTGCTTCCTCACCATATGTCTCTTCACCGAGAACAATACCGCTTGCACCTTCTACCACATGGAATATGCACAGTTCTGCTTTATGGTGTGCTGCAAGACTTACGGCATGGCTCAATACTTTTTTATCGGATTCAGAGAAATCAATTGCAACTCCGATTTTTTTGTAAACCGGTAAGTCGAGTGAAAGTGGTATTTCCTCACTTCCAAAATTCTTGTTGATACTCTCTTTTACAATGGCTTTTACAGTTGTCAAACTCCGTAACGGCTTGAGTGAAACATATCCGAGCAGAAACAGCAGCCCTACTACAACCGGCAGTGCAATGAGATATATGACGATTGGATTATCAGTCGAAGAAATCCAATCCATAAAGCTACCAATGACCAACCAAATATTGAGCGAAACAATAATTGCAGTTGTAACCCATGCCAGAATTTTCACCCATGCTTTATTGGCAAAATCTCCCATTCGATCTCGGCTGCTTGTAAAGCGAACAAGCGGGATTACAGCGAACGAGAGTTGCAAACTAAGGATAACCTGACTGAGGATTAGCAGCTTATACGACCCTTCATTCCCTGAAGTCATAATAACAATGACAGCAGGAATAATTGCGAGCAGTCGTGTAATAAGCCGGCGAAGTTGTGGACGAATCTTGAAATTCAAAAATCCTTCCATGATAATTTGTCCGGCAAGAGTACCGGTCAGAGTAGAAGACTGTCCGGCAGCAAGGAGTGCAACAGCAAAAATGATACCCGCCATACTCGTACCTAAAAGTGGTGATATGAGTGTATGGGCTTGTTGAAGCTCAGTTACTTCGAGTTGATTCTTGAAAAAGACAGAAGCAGCGAGAATCAGTATAGCAGCATTGACAAAGAATGCAGCGTTAAGAGCAATAACAGAATCAAGGAGATTGAATTTACACGCTAATTTTTTTCCTATAGTACTGGTATCGAAAGCTCGCGTTTGAACAAGTGCAGAATGCAGGTAGAGATTGTGTGGCATGACGGTAGCTCCAATGATACCGGTAACAACAAGTAATGCCCCATCAGGAAGATGAGGAACAAATCCTCCCGCAATCAATCCAATATCAGGTTTGGAAAGAAACAACTCAAAAATGAAGCAACCGCCAATCGTAAGTACAAGTGCCAATATAAATGCCTCAAACGTTCGTATCCCCAAATTTTGAATACCCAAGAGTAATAAACTGTCCGCACCGGTAATCAGTACTCCATAAATAAGGGGTATACCAAATAATAGGTTCAGACCAATCGCTGTACCGATAACTTCTGCCAAATCACAAGCTGCAATTGCAATTTCAGCAAGCACCCATAATGCAAGTGCTACAGGTCGCGGATATGAATCTCGGCACGCTTGCGCCAAATCCTGCCCACTAACAATACCAAGCCGTGCCGAAAGTGTTTGCAGAAGTACCGCCATGAGATTGGACATCACCAAAACCCAAATCAAATTATAACCGAACCGTGAGCCCCCTTCAATATCGGTCGCCCAATTTCCCGGGTCCATGTATCCCACGCTGATGAGATATGCCGGACCAAAGAAAGCCGCAATTTTTTTCCATCCGCGCAACCCCATCGGGATTTTTACGCTGCGATGAACCTCAGAGAGTGATGCAACTGATTCTTTCATAGATTTGTATGAATTCTAAACATATACCAGTAAAGAGTTAAATAGCATTTAACATTTAATTCGACTTCAAATGCTATTATGAAATATCAAAAATAGAGTCATGTCAAATCTCACCTCAGAGCATCTTCGAGCGCGGTACGGGCATCAGTCTTTTCATCACGGTATTTCACTATAAGCGGGGTAGCGACAGAAAGACCATGCGCCTTGCCAAATTCCGAATTAATAGCCCTCGCACCCGGAATAACTACTGCATTTCGAGGGATTTCAAGTGGTGAATCGGTCTGAGATCGTAGGATTTTTTCATTGACAAGGTCATATACTGCTGTGGAAGCATTCAAAATCACTCCCGACCCCAAGACAGCACGACTGCGGACAATTACACCTTCATATACTCCGCAATTCCCCCCGACCATCACGTCATCTTCGATAATTACCGGACGTGCACCTGCGGGCTCTAATACACCGCCGATTTGCGCTGCAGCACTCAGATGCACCCGTTTACCTATTTGAGCGCACGTACCCACCAATGCATGAGAATCCACCATCGTTCCCTCGTCAATATACGAGCCGATATTAACATACGACGGTGGCATACAAATCACTCCACGAGCCACATAGCAGCCGGTACGAATGGCAGTCCCCCCGGGCACTATTCTAATTCCATCAGCTAATTCCATCGGTCGTAATCCGATAGTATGTTTATCAAAAAAAGGAAATCCTCCATGTGATACATCCGTCATCATCCCCGCTCTGAAACAAAGCAGTATCCCCTGCTTTACCCATGAGTTAACGTTCCAATTTCCAGTGGAGTCAGGCGAAGCTGAGCGAATTTCACCGCGATTCAACGCTGCTAGAAATTCTACGAGGAGTTCTTGAACTGATGTAGATTGTAATTCGTCAGTCGGCAGCGTAAGCGCCGATGTAATACGGTCAACAAGCATAAAATTATTTTCCTGAAAATGCGAAGTTAAGAATTTTATAGACAAGCCGAGCGGTTGTCAGGTTTGGATGCGAGAGATTGTCTATCGGTGCAAGTTCAACTACGTCAAAGCCGATAATATTCTTTCCTGCAGCGAGAAGCTCACGGAAAACATTAAGAGTCTCGGCATAAAGAAAGCCGTCGGGTTCGGGTGTTCCTGTGGCAGGCATCATCGAGGGGTCGAAGTAATCCACATCAAACGTAACATAGACATCTTTGCCAAGCGTTTTTACTACGTTTTTTTGCCAATTTGTACCGTGCTTTCCACGTCTGATAGCAGAAGCATAGAAGGTATTGATATTTTTTGCACGAATAAACTCAGCTTCTTCCCGGCATTGCGCTCGAATTCCAACTTGGGTAATTCGGTCAGTCGGGAAAAATTCAGCCACTCGTGCCATGAATGAGGCATGAGAATATTTGCTGTTTTCGTATTCATCCCGTAAGTCAGAATGAGCGTCAAAATGCAAAATACTCATTGTAGGATATTTCTCATAGTGTGCTTGGATTGGAGCAGTCGAAATTGAATGCTCACCACCAAGAGTTACTACAAATTTGTCCAACGCGAGCAATTGGGCTACTTGCTCCTTAATTATTTCAAGAGCTTCAATTCCGTGTTTTTTCTGAAATTTAAGAGGTTTGAGTGTAGCAATCCCTATATCGAAACATAACTCGCGGTCAAACTCATCATCGTAAAATTCTACAAATGCACTGGCAGCAAGAATTTCTTTTGGTGCATTTTTAGTGCCTCCTCCGTAGCTGACGGTATGCTCGTATGGAACGGAGACAATTGCCACTTTAGAATTTTCAATCAAAGAATATTTTTCTTCAATTGCTAAAAAATTTTTTGTCGTATCGAGAACTTTCATCAATTTACCCTTCATATAACATAAAATCCTTTCCAAAAGACAAAAATACTACTTTTTAGGTCGGAATATATGCAGTATAGAACTGCGACTCGTTAAATTTCTCAATTTTTAATTCAGATTAGGGCACTATGGAACATCTTTTTACGGCATCTGCGCTTATCAGCTTACTTACCCTTACAACTCTCGAAATTGTTTTAGGAATAGACAACATTATTTTTGTTGCGATTTTGGTTGGGAAGCTTCCGGCATCCATGCAAGACTCTGCAAGGCGTATCGGACTCTCACTCGCACTTATTCTTAGGATAGTCCTACTTCTTTTTATAGCTAAACTTGCACAACTGACCAATCCACTATTTCATGTTATGCAATATGGGTTTAGTGGTCGAGAACTCATTATGCTTTGCGGAGGGTTATTCCTTATTGCTAAAAGTACTCTTGAAATCCATGATAAACTTGAGGGTGCACTCAACAAAGAAGATACCACCAAAAAATCATCATATTTCGGAAGCATTGTCCAGATTATCTTACTTGATCTTGTGTTTTCGTTAGATTCTGTTATCACTGCAATAGGACTGGGGCAAAGCATTGAAATTATGGTAGCTGCAGTGGTAATTGCTGTTGCAATAATGTTTATAACGGCAAAAGGTGTAAGTGCTTTTATTAATCGCCATCCTACAATAAAAATGCTTGCCTTGTCGTTCTTGCTCATGGTAGGGTTAATGCTGTTTTTAGAAGGGTTCGGAATCCATATCCCAAAAGAATTCATCTATTCCGCTATGGCTTTTTCGGTATTTGTAGAGTTTCTCAATATGCGCTTGCGAAAAAAATCCAAGCCAGTTCATCTCCATAGCCGATATGACGAAACAGACTCCGAGTCCAAATCATAGAGAATCACATATAAGGAAGTTTAGAATATCCCTTGTATATAAAATTCTGACAATATTACAGTTTTGAAGGTATTTGGATACAGTACCAAAATAATTACATTCGATACACACATATTGAAGTATAACTTTAGTTTTACAAGAAATCCAAAGTTATACTTTTATCGTTATATTTTGCTGTAATTGAAATATTCCTCACGAAATGTGTCTTGAAATTAACCCTAAAGTGCGCTCGGCGTACTCGTAGTACCATTTCAATTTATAGAAGTATTGTAATCGTTTACGAAAAACGGTATAGAAAATGATGCACATACTTTTACGGACAGTATTCACCGATTGTAATATTTGATTGTATTCACCGAATTATATTCAGGCAATGATGAGGTTCCATTGATTAGTCGTATTGTAGGTTTCGAAGAAAAGTTGCTCATTCCGCGACGTTGTACTGTAGCCAATAAATCAAAGAATCCGAAAAACCGTACAATAGTAAAACACCGTTAGAGCTTTGATAACTTTTAGTGCAAATAAGAATACCTCAGTACAATGCTGTAAAGATTACAGAATTTTTAAAAAACAATTAAACTTCATAAAATCATACTGTAACTAAATCCTTACTATTCTATTATTATTCCGGTCGTCAGACCCAAGCACAAGCAGCGGTATCTTGGCATCGGGATACAAACAAAAAGGAACAATGTCATTGTTAAAAAGCATAGAAAACCCTTCCGGTGTACCAACGGTATTATTGGTTGACAGTCGTCCTGTGATTCGACAAGCACTTAAATTATTTCTTATTTCTGATATAGATGTAAATGTAATTGCTGTAGAAGATCATCAACAAGCAATAGAACTCTTGGAGAAGCAATCAACAGACGAAGTGGATATAGGCAAAATAGATATTATTATGATTGATATGGTATGGGCACGAAATAATATCTTGGACATTATTCAAACGCTTCGTCAAGATTTTGCCGAAGTACCGGTATTAGTGATTAATACGGGGTATGATGATAAATTTGCCGCGAGAGTTATGAAAATGGGGGCTTCGGGCTATAAATCAAGTCTCTCATCTATTGAGCAGTTTAATGAAGCAATCAGGACAGTTATTGCCGGAAGGAAATATATCAGCCCTTCGGTAACTAAACAGGTACTTGCTGATACCTTCCAAAAAGGCGGAATGATGCCGCATGAAATACTATCGGACAGAGAATTTCAAACGATGAGCATGATTGCCTCAGGGAAAACAGTAGGTGAAATCAGCAAAGAGTTGGTGCTAAGCGTTAAAACAATAAGTACGTATAGAACCAGGATACTTGAGAAAATGCACTTAAAAAACAATTCTGAAATCGTACAGTATGCTGTACGAAATAATCTTATTTAATCTCAACGTAGGAACAACTCCTATAAAAAAAACAAAAGTTGTCCTATTTCTCACGGAGAATATTCACCGTATTTTTGTATCCGTTGAGTGTAGTATCGAAGCAATATGCTCATGATCATTGTTTTGGTAATTACCATCTTACCTGAACAGTTAAGCATTTTTAAGGAGTTCAATTTAAATACACTGCGTCCATGTATATCTTATTTTTAATATTTATTTGTTTAAGTTTTTTATCCCCGAATGTGGGGTTGTCGTTAAGTCCGGAAGATGTTAAAAAAATTACAGTTATAGAGTCAAATAATGAACGTCTCGATGACCGATTTCAAACGTTGGTTATGCCCTCCACGTTACAAGACAGTACATTACTTGCACTAAAACAGTATGTTTCGTCTTCACTTTCTATCCAAAACCTAAGTGACCCTGATGTTTTTTTCAAGGTGATGGAATGGGTAGGTACCAGATGGAAACACAATAGTTTTAACGAACCGCCACTGAATGCAAGCTCATTGGAGATCCTGCATATGGCGCAAAAAGGGACTCAATTCCGTTGTTTGGAATATGGCAAGGTGGTGTCTGATGTTCTTCTATCATACGGCTATATCTCACGAATAATCGGTATGAACTCGAAGAACATTGCTTATGGCAGTCTAGGAATGGGACACGCAGCATCAGAAGTATGGTCGAACACATTTCAAAAATGGATTTATATTGACCCACAGTTTTGTGTTTATGCTAAACACAAGGGTGAATACCTGAATTATTATGATATGTATTTGCTTCGCAAACAAGGTAAATACAACCAAATAGAATTTATAATTTCAGACGCATTTCTAAAAAACAACGGATTAAAAAAACAAGAAGTTATTGCTGAATATCGGAAGTTTTTAGAACCCTATTTCGGTTACTTAATGTCACACTATTCTCGTAACGAGAATATAAGTTTGTTGTCTTTGTCATTAGAAGCAAAAGATCAATTTCTTACCAGTCAGGGACTTACCGCCCGTCCTGTTGTTTTTACTCAAAACCCGAGAGATATGTATTTTTCTCTCAACCGTACTCTTGTTATTTTCAATTACAAGGAACTTTCTCCTAATTTACAGCAAATTATGAGTGATTTTAAAATACAAAATAACGACGACTATTTGAAGAATATGCACCTGTTTACTGCCAAGCCAGATTATTCACTTAAGCTTCAGAATAATATGCCGTGGTTCGACCATTATGAAATCAAATTCAATGAAGGGACTTGGACATCACTTTCAAAAGATGAATTAGATTGGA
Organism: uncultured Chitinophagaceae bacterium; assembly: GCA_964527785.1. Lineage (GTDB taxonomy): Bacteria > Bacteroidota > Ignavibacteria > Kapaibacteriales > UBA961 > JADJXV01. The sequence continues at coordinate 23,386 of CAZGNO010000044.1, read as the reverse complement.
AAATACCTGAGGGGAGTATAAGTACTCTCTATGTTCGGAGTGTTAATAAAGCAGGGGTCTTTGGATATCCAACCAAAATTAAGGTCGGGTATAAATAATTTATGATTGGAGTGAGGAGGGTATGTGAGGGTACTTCGGAAAGTTACGACCAAAATACATTCTGATATTGTACCTCAGCAATAAAAAAAGGACTGAATATTCAGTCCTTTTTTTATATTCATCAAATTTTCAATGCTGCGCTTCGAGCCACCGTTCAGCATCAATAGCAGCCATACATCCTGAGCCGGCTGCAGTTACTGCCTGCCTATAGACCGAATCTTGCGCATCACCGCAAGCGAATACACCTTCGATATTTGTGTAGGTTGATTTTCCTTTAGTTATCAGATATCCGGTTGCTTCGTCCATATCAATAATACCTCTAAAAATATCTGTATTGGGTTTATGCCCGATTGCAACAAAACATCCGTCAGCAGGAACTTCCCACGTATCTCCGTTTTGGGTATTTTTCAAACGTAAACGCACCAATTTACGAATCCCGTTTGGCTGGATTTCACCGATATATTCATCTACCTCAGCATTAAGAAGAAACTTGATCTTAGGATTGTTTTTGCACCGTTCGAGCATGATTTTCGAAGCACGGAATTCTTCTCTCCGATGAATAATCACCACTTTCGAGGCAAATCGTGTTAAGTAATTTGCTTCTTCCATAGCAGTATCACCCCCGCCTACTACATATACCTCCTGATTTCTAAAGAAGAACCCGTCACAAGTAGCACAAGCAGAAACGCCATATCCCATATATTCCTGCTCACCTTTTGAACCGAGAAGTTTTGCCTGTGCGCCTGTAGAAATTATCACTGAGTCTGCAGAGTACTCAGTTCCGCGCTCAGAGACCATTCTAAAGGGTCGCTGCGAGAAATCTACAGAAACAATTGTTTCATAGATTGATACCGCTCCAAATCGGTGTGCTTGTTTACGGAAAACATCCATCATTTCCGGTCCCATAATTCCATGCTCAAAACCCGGGTAATTTTCAACCTCTGTAGTAATTGTAAGCTGACCGCCCGGCTGAGTCCCCTCGAAAACGGCTACTCCGAGCCGAGCGCGTGAGGCATACAAAGCAGCTGTAAATCCCGCCGGACCTGAACCGATAATAATAACTTGATGATGATTTGTCATAATTGAACGATATAAAATAGATAAAACATGAGCAGTTTTTCAGCTCTAATAATATGCAAAATAATGTATTGTATCTTCGTAAAAAAACATTGCAGACACAGATAAAAAAAAACCGTCCGTAATGACGTAAAAGTAATATGGGTATTGGTAAAAAAGCAGTTGTGTAAGTAAGAGAAAAATCAGTATATTTGGTACTAAAATTAACTATATGATAATTTCAAATATATTTTATGGAGAAATTATGGCAACTCTCACTATAAACGGGCAACAAAGAACGTTCGATGTGCCACCTGAAATGCCCTTGCTATGGGCTTTGCGGGATATACTCGGACTAACAGGAACTAAATACGGATGCGGAGTAGGCGTGTGCGGAGCGTGTACTGTTTTGGTTGATAACACTACAGCAACTCGTTCTTGTTTAGCAACTGTTGCTGAGATGGAGGGCAAGAGTATCACGACAATTGAAGGATTAAGCACCGATAATTCCCATCCGCTTCAAAAGGCATGGATAGAATTGGATGTGCCTCAATGCGGCTATTGCCAAGCAGGGCAAATAATGAATGCTGCTGCACTCCTTATCAAAACTCCAAAGCCAACTGATGAAGATATAAACCAAGCAATGAAGGATGATGTGTGCAGATGCGGTTCATATCAGAGAATCAGAGAAGCAATTCATCAGGCAGCAGACAATTAGGACAATAGACAATAACATCGAAGATAACTATTCGAAAACAATATTCGCAAACACCTGACCCAAGTATGTTCAGGGTGAAATCCAATTATTGAAAGATTTCTCAATTCTATTTTTTGAAAAATATGAAACCTGTATCAGAATATCATAATCCGACGCGCAGAAGTTTTATTTTGGGCGTTGCAGCAACCGGAGCTTTAGCAATTGCTGCCTTTTCTAAGATAAACGGTGAGCCGCTTTTTCCGGAAGGCGTTGCAGAAAGTTTTGAGCCGAATGTTTGGGTCAAGATTGACCCCGACGGTACTACTACCATAACCGTTGCAAAATCAGAGATGGGACAAGGGATTCGTACATCACTTGCAATGATAGTTGCTGAGGAAATGGATGCTGACTGGACGAAGGTGAAAATTAGACAGGCACGACCCGATACCGGAAATGGTGGACTTGGCACCGGTGGAAGCGGAAGTGTAACGGGAAGCTACACCAATCTTCGAAGAGCAGGTGCTACTGTAAAATCAATGCTTATTTCTGCAGCGGCTAAAAAATGGGGTGTCTCTGAATCGAATTGCACAGCAAGCAACGGTGTAATTTCGGAAAAAAATGGAACTCGAAAGTTAACCTATGGAGAATTAACTGATGATGCTTCCAAAATCACTGTTCCATCAAATCCTCCTCAAAAAAATGTAACTGACTTTAAGCTCATAGGAACCCCTCAACCGCATATTGACAATCGTGACATAGTGAGTGGTAAGGCAATTTTTGGAATTGATGTTCGGGTTCCGGGAATGAAATATGCCGTGATGGTTCGTCCTCGTGCTTATGGAGCATCCATCCGTTCATTTGATGCAAGCCAAACGCTAAAATTTCCGGGCGTTCTCAAAGCTGAAAATGTGCCCGGTGTAGGACTGGTTGTCCTTGCTGAAAATACCTATGCTGCCCTTGCCGGACGTGATTTGTTAAAAATTGAATGGAATATGGGGAGCAATTCCTCTTTAAACAGCTTAACTATTAGTAATCAAATGAAAAACGGAATCGGTACTGTAGCAGATGTTCCTGCAAGTTCAGTCAAGAAAATCGAGGCACATTATGAACTTCCATATCTTGCTCATGCAACAATGGAGCCGATGAATTGCGTTGCTGATGTTCGTGAAACCGGTGCAGAGATTTGGTGTCCGTCACAAAACGGTGAATATATTCGCTCAGGAGTGGCAAATGCAATTGGACTTTCCGCAAATAGTATAATTGTAAATACAACATTATTGGGGGGCGGATTTGGAAGACGAAGCAGCAACGAATATGCCGCTTACGCTGCGCGAATTTCTAAGACATTTAAAGTACCGGTTCTCTTCATGTATTCACGACAGGATGATATGCGAAGCGATGCTTACCGTCCGGCGAGTTATCACGTTTGTAAGGGTGGATTGGATGCGAACGGGAAAATAACAGGTTGGGTACACAGAAATGTTAACGGTGGTGGTACAAGTAACCCGCCCTATTTCTCCACTCCACAAAACCTTACGTCGGCAAATGTCTCTTTGCCAATACCGACAGGTGCTTGGAGGTCGGTAAGTCATACTTCCGATTCATTTGCTACTGAGAGTTTTATTGATGAACTTGCTTTTGAGGCAGGAAAAGATCCGTTTGAGTTCCGTCGTGATTTGCTTCAACCCGGCTCACGCCTTCGGATTGCATTGGAAAAAGCAGCAGAACTTGCAGAATGGGATAAACCGTTACCGAAAGGATGGGGCAGAGGTATTGCTTGTACAGGTGCATATTCCTATGTAGCACACGTCATTGAGGTTTCGGTTTCCGACAGTGGAATTCTCAAAGTAGAACGGGTTGTAGCAGTTGTTGATTGTGGGATAGCAATTAATCCAATGGGAGTAGAGGCACAAATGCAAGGTGCAGCGGTTGATGCGTTATCAACCGCATTAAAGTCTGAAATTACAATTGAAAATGGAGGAGTTAAACAAAGCTCCTTCCTTGATTTTGAATGGCTACGGATGAACGAAATGCCCAAAATTGAAGTACACATTATTCCAAGTACACGCTCTCCGCAAGGAATGGGCGAGGCAGGTTTCCCATCGGTTTCTCCTGCTTTATGCAATGCGATTTTCAATGCAACGGGAAAAAGGATTCGCACGCTACCTATCCAAAAGACTTCATTAACTTCTATTGAAGAACCGAAAAATGATACATACGGTCAGATGAAAGTTTATCCTAGTCCGTTTACTTCTTCATTTACAATTGAAGGACAATTGAGTACTCCTCTATCAGGTGAAATTTCGATTTCAATTCAGAATTTACTTGGATCCACATTACTTGAAATGAATACGCCTTTAAACGCTGATGGTGCATTTTCTCAAGAGATAAACTTCTCACCTGCTGCAGCAGGTGTATATTTTCTGACAGTTCGTAATGGAAAAGCCGCTATAATGCAGAAGATTGTAAAAGAATAAGAAAAGTCATTGATGAAATTTTCACTTTAGGAAATAACAATGAATATCCCCACGACAAACCGAATACAATCTCCGGACAGAAGGAGTTTTTTACTTACAATAGCAATCACAGGTGCAGGTATGTTTATTTCTTCTTTAGCGGCAAACGGTGAAGTTATGCAGATGATCCCGGAGCAGACAGCCCAAAGTTTCGAGCCGAATATTTGGGTTAAAATTGACCCTGACGGAACAACGACCATAACCGTTGCCAAATCAGAAATGGGGCAAGGGGTTCGTACTTCACTTGCTATGATAATCGCTGAGGAAATGGATGCCGATTGGTCGAAAGTGAAAATTAATCAAGCTCGCCCGGATCCCAGAACAGGGGGACTTTTTACTGGAGGAAGCGGAAGTGTTTATTGGAATTTTGACGGTCTTCGCAAAGCAGGAGCTACAGTCAAAGCAATGTTAGTTTCTGCTGCTGCAAAAAAATGGGGGATATCTGAAAGCAATTGTTTGGCTAATAACGGTCTAATATCCGAAAAAAATGGAGCACGAAAAGTTACTTATGGGGAATTAACAGACGAAGCTGCAAAAATCAGCGTGCCTAATAATCCTCCTATGAAGAACATTGCGGATTATAAGCTCATCGGTACGCGAAAACCGCATATTGATAATCCGGACATTGTCTGTGGAAAAGCAAAGTATGGGCTTGATGTGAGAATTCCCGGGATGAAATTCGCTGTTATGGTTCGCCCCCCTGCCTTTGGAGCGTCAGTTAAAAGTTATGATGCTGCCGAAACCCTTAAAATTCAAGGTGTCATCAAAGCAGAAAATGTAGATGGAGTAGGGATTGTCGTTCTTGCAGACAATACCTATGCTGCTCTAAAGGGACGTGATGCTCTGAAAATTGACTGGAATATGGGTAATAACACAACACTCAACAGCACTGGAATCAGCACTTCAATGAAGAATGCAATAGGGACTCTTTCAGACGTACCTGCCGGTTCAACCAAGAAAATTGAAGCGCACTACGAACTCCCCTATCTCGCTCATGCCACAATGGAACCGATGAACTGTGTTGCTGATGTTCGTGCAACAAGTGCCGAGATTTGGTGTCCAACTCAGGTTGGAGACGATATCCGCAGTACCGTTGCCGGAGTAACCGGAATACCGGCGAGCAACATAATAGTCAATACTACATTACTCGGCGGAGGTTTTGGAAGACGGTTAGATACTGATTACGCATATTACGCTTCTAAAATTTCCAAAGCATTCAAAGTCCCGGTATTATTCATGTTCTCCCGTCAAGACGATATGCGTGGTGACGCTTACCGCCCTGCAAGTTATCATGTCTGCAAAGGTGGTCTAGATGCTAACGGCAAAGTAACCGGCTGGATACGCAAATCAGTGAATGACAGCCCAAATAATCCACCTTATCAAGTTCCGTCCCCAATATCAAATTCTGCATCGGTGGGAACGCCTGTTCCTACCGGTGCTTGGCGTTCAGTAAGCCATACTTCCGATACATTTGTCAATGAAAGTTTTATTGACGAACTTGCTGCGGCTGCTGGGAAAGACTCATACGAGTTTCGACGCGACTTACTACCCGCGGGGAAATTGAAAACTGTCTTGAATAAAGCTGCAGAACTTGCAGAGTGGACCAAACCTCTACCCAAAGGATGGGGAAGAGGAATTGCCTGTTCCGGGTCATACTCACCAATTGCCCACGTAGTTGAGGTATCAGTCTCAAATTCGGGAATTCTGAAAGTTGAGCGAATTGTTGCTGTTGTTGATTGTGGAATTGCAATCAATCCTATGGGAGTCGAAGCTCAAATTCAGGGTGCAGCAGTAGATGCGCTCTCAACAGCTTTAAAAGCAGAAATTACTATTGAAAACGGTGGTGTAAAGCAAAGCTCTTTCCGTGATTATGAGTGGCTGCGTATGAATGAAATGCCAAAAATTGAGGTGCATATCATGCCAAGTACATCATCGCCGAGTGGAATGGGCGAGGCAGGATTCCCGTCCGTTTCTCCTGCTCTATGCAACGCCATTTTTAACGCAACAGGAAAGAGGATTCGTACATTGCCAATTCAAAAAACTTCTTTATCATCTGTTGAAACGACTAAAATAACAACTATGGAGAAATGAATGTTTATCCAAGTCCCTTTTCTGATTCCTTCAATATTGAAGGGCAGTTTAGAGTTCCTTCATCGGGAGAAATTTCGATTACCATTCAGAATATACTTGGTACTGTACTTCTTGAAACCATTGCAATATCTGGCAATGACAGTAAATTTTCACAAGAAATCAACTTCTCACCTGCTCCTGCGGGAGTGTATTTCCTAACAGTGCGGAATGGGAAGTCAGTTATTATACGAAAGATTGTGAAGGAGTGAGGAAATATCAATTTAACTTCAAACATTTTACAAACATTTAATTGGTTCATTTTTCATCATTATTAACTTTTTTCGAGGACTTTATGAAAAACCATGTTTTCGCCTTACTCATAGCAGTGTGTGTACTTGCCATATCAGGTTGTGGCAATACCCAAACCCGTACTTATACCCGTTGGACTCCGGTCTATATTTCCCTTGCTGATTTCCGGTCGTCGGTGAAAACCGAATCTGCACAAGACCTGAAAGTACCCGGTAAAATTTACGTAAAAGGTCAGTATCTTTTTATCGATGAGAAAGAAAAAGGTATCCATATTTTCGATAATTCAAATCCGAGCCAACCGCAAAATCTTGCGTTTATCAATATCCCCGGCAACGGAGACATGGCTGTCAAGGGAAATATTCTGTATGCCGACAGTTATATTGATATGCTTGCTTTTGATATTAGCGATATATCAAATATCCATATAGTAAAAAGAATTCAATCTATTTTTCCTAGGAGTCTCTTTCAACATGGAATGTGGGTGGATACAACCAAAGGAATTGCAATTGAGTGGAAACAAGAAACTATAACAGAAGAATACGATGCCTCGAACCCAGTACTTTTTGATGATGGAGTACGTACATTAGAAGGTGGAGTTTCTGCAGATGCTTCCTCGGGGGCATCAAACGACAACTCATCCGGAAACGGACGTGGTGGCTCTATGGCTCGCTTCACTATCTATGACAAAACACTCTATGCAGTGAGTACATCCGACTTACAAATGTTTGCGCTCGATAACCCTGCAAACCCTCAAGTATGGGCAAAAATGAACCTTGGCTGGAATATTGAAACAATTTTCCCGTATAAAGACAAACTGTTCATCGGCTCACAAACCGGTATGTTTATTTATGACAACAGCAACCAACGCAATCCGTTTCAATTGTGTCAATTCCGTCATTCACGAAGTTGCGATCCCGTTGTAGTACAGGGTGATTATGCATACGTAACTCTGCGTGCAGGTTCTGCTTGCGGCGGCGGCTCTAATCAATTGGACATTGTAGATATTCGCGATTTAACAAAACCGGTTCTTTTGAAATCGTATGCAATGCAAGAACCGTTCGGTTTGGGAATTGACGGCTCGACCCTTTTCATCTGCGATGGAATTGCAGGTCTCAAAGTATTTGATGCAACTGATTATAAGAACCTGCAAGTAAAGTCATTCATGAATGACTTCCGCACGTATGATATAATTCCTCTCGGGAAAAATGCAATTATCGTTGGACCGGACGGGCTATATCAATATGATTATTCAAATCCATCGGATATGAAACTGCTCAGTAAAATCGGGATAGTCAAGTAGGTGTGTGTAGTACGGTGAGGTTAATCCGTTGATTAACTTCACCGTATTTCGTTGTAATAATGTGAGCACAATTGATAATCCTAATCCGTGAACTGCACGAAGGCAAGTTACTTCGGATTACTATAACTATGACTGAAATTCAAAAAATACTCGCAGCATATACTGCAATAGATTTTACAGTAAAGCGGGGAGCACTTGCATCAGTAGTGAAATTGTTCGGTTCGTCCTACCGCCGCCCCGGTGCGCGAATGATTATGACTACAGATGGTCGTTGGACAGGTGCAATCAGCGGTGGATGCTTGGAGGGTGACGCCCTTCGCAGAGCACGGGAAGTTATTGAAAGCGGTAAACCGGCGATTGTACGGTACGACACAATGGATGATGATGCGAATGAACTTGGCGTAGGTTTGGGTTGTAATGGGATAATTGACGTACTTATTGAGCCGCTTACGGGAATAAGTGATTCAGCAATCGAAGTATTAAAAGCAGCGGCTCTCCCTGATTCATACACGGTGATACCGCTTGTATTCCGGTCGGATAATCCCGATATTCCGGTTGGCAATCGCCGGCTTTATGACGGTACACAGTTGCACGGTGACACAGCCGGATTACCGGATTTATTAACTGACTGCAACTCAGTATTCCATTCCAAGAAATCTACCACCAAAACATACGTGACCTCATCAGGTGAAGTTGAAGTATTCTTGGAAGTAATCAAACCTCAAACACGGCTTGTAATATTCGGAAGCGGATACGATGCTTCACCCGTTGCTGCGCTGGCAAAAACTTTGGGATGGAACGTTACTGTTACCGATGACTGCGCTGCAAAAACATTTCCATTTAAATTCCCAACAGCCGACGCAGTATGCCACCTCCAAACCGATGCAATCTTGGATAATCTTACTCTAAATGAAAATACGGTTTGTGTAGTGATGTCTCATAATTACCATTATGATTTATCGGTCGTAAAGCAATTATTAGATACTGATGTACAGACTATTGGTATTCTGGGTCCGAAGAAACGTTGGGAAAAAATGGTTGATGAACTTTCAAGCCAAGGGCTCACACTTTCTCCCGAAGATCTGGAGAAAATCTATAGTCCTATCGGACTTGATATTGGTGCGGAAACACCGGAAGAAATTGCTATTTCGATAATTGCTGAAATTCAAGCTATTCTCACCAAAAGTAACAGCACTCCCCTTCGCACTAAAAAAGGAACAATTCACGAACGAGAAGAAATATTCGATTAGTCTATGAATTCTCCGCAAATTAATCTAGGAATTTTAATTTTGGCTGCCGGTGAATCCAAACGCCTTGGCAGCCCCAAACAGCTCCTCGATTGGAACGGCGAAACCCTCCTCCAAAAATCAATTTCCACAGCAAAAGAACTCTCATCAAATCTTCACATACAGTCAAATATCTACATTGTGCTCGGTGCGAAGTATGAAGAACTTGTACAGAAGATTCACGATGACACAGTTGTCATTTGCCATAATGAACAATGGTTCACCGGAATCGGCTCGTCAATTCAGTGCGGAATGGAAGCGATAACGACTAATGTGAACGTAGATTCAGTGTTGATTATACTCTGTGATCAACCGTTTATTACAAGCGAGCATTTGCAAAAACTTGTAGAGCAATTTTCACTTTCAAGCAAAGGGATTATTGCTACGGGTTATTCAGGTATTAACGGTGTACCTGCTATATTTTCCAAGAAATATTTTGCAGAATTGTTGATGCTGCGTAGCGAACAAGGTGCTAAGAAATTAATTGAAAAAAACTTGTCTGACTTTGTAACAATTATATTTGAGGATGCAAAAATAGATATAGATACTATGGAAGATTATAATAATGCATTGTATCTCGAAAAAAAAGATTCATAAGTAAAACGCATTTTTAATATACATTCGAATTGAGTTTATTTTACAATTTAAAATGACTACAAAAGAAATAACATCATGGCTTCTTGATGGTGATGTATCAATCCAATATCAAACCTACAGGGATTTGCTACACACTGATAATCCTATGCTTAGAAAAAGAATTGAACATGAAGGATGGGGAAAAAAGTTCCTTTCATGCAGGCAACCAAATAAGCACTGGGGACAAAAATTCTACCAGCCAAAATGGACTTCAACCCATTATAGTCTATTGGATTTAAAAAACCTGGCAATTTCACCAAACAATTCAGCAATAAAAGAAACACTTAGTATTATATTTGAAAATGAAAAAGGTCAAGACGGCGGAATACGACCTATCGGGACAGTTCAAATAAGTGATGTTTGTATTAACGGAATGCTTCTGAATTATTCGTCATACTTTAATGTGGAAGAAGATAAATTAAAATCAATTATTGATTTTTTATTGACAGAAAGAATGCACGACGGAGGATTTAATTGCCACTCTAACAGAAAAGGTGCAACTCACAGTTCGCTGCATACTACGCTTTCGGTTATAGAAGGGATTCAGGAATATAAAAACAACGGCTATACATACCGGTTAGAAGAGTTGGAAAAAGCACAATCAGCATCCCATGAATTTATCCTGATGCACAAACTCTTTCGGTCAGATAAAACAGGCGATATTATTAATCCTAATTTTTTGAAATTTTGCTATCCGGCGCGCTGGTACTACGACATTCTAAAGGCAATGGATTATTTCCAATCTGCAAAGGTCAAATACGATAATCGTATGGATGACGCTTTAGAAATAATCATTAAAAAAAGAACTAAGGAAGGATTATGGAAATTACCCTCAAAGCATCCGGGGCTAACACACTTTGAAATGGAACAGGCAGGTAAACCAAGCCGGTGGAATACATTACGAGCATTAAGAGTTTTAAACCATTTTAAAGTATCTTCATAAATGCTCATACATTAATTGCATGGTTATCTACTCTTAAAGCACTTTCTTTTCTGAAACACCGCATATTTAATCAATATAAATCCACGCTAAATTAATAATGGAACTCATAGAAGCTAAGACTTTCGACAAAGAAAATTACTCCGAAACTCATTTACCGAAAAATGAATACGAAAACTGCATTTTTAATGCGTGCGACTTTTCCAATTCATCTCTGGCTGATAGTAAATTTGTTGAATGCACGTTCACCGGGTGTAATCTGAGCTTGGTCAAGCTCTCGAATACCACGTTTAGAGATACAACATTCAAAAACTGCAAGATGCTCGGATTGCATTTTGCAGATTGTAACGAATTTGGTCTGACGTTTAGTTTTGATGGTTGCAACCTCAGTCATTCTACTTTTTATAGAACGAAAATTAGAAAGACGAATTTTAGAAATTCACGGCTGAATGAAGTGGATTTTGCTGAATGTGACCTAACCGATGCGATTTTTGACAACTGCGAATTGACCAATGCTAAGTTTGAACGGTCAATACTTGAAAAAGCTGATTTTAGGACTGCATATAATTATTCCATTGACCCTGCAATAAACCGTATGAAAAAAGCTAGATTTTCATCAACAGGTTTGGCAGGACTTTTATTTAAATACGATATAGAAATAGATGCATAACAAAATGAAACAACCAAGAATAGAAACAATAGCCGCAAAGCAATTAGTCGGTAATCGAATAACAATGTCATTTGCCAATAATAAAACCGGAGAATTATGGCGCAGTTTTATGCCCCGTAGAAAGGAAATTACAAACAATATTACCACAGATTTAATTTCCATGCAGGTGTACAGCACGCCGCCCGATTTCCGTAATTTTAATCCAAATATTGAATTTGAGAAGTGGGCTGCTATCGAGGTTAGTGATACGGGCAGCATACCCGAAGGAATGGAACAGTTCACACTGCCCGGCGGAATGTATGCAGTTTTCGATTATATCGGTTCAAGTTTGGATAATAGCATATTCGTTTATATCTATGGAACATGGCTACCAAATTCCGAATATATGCTCGATGACAGACCGCATTTTGAGGTATTGGGAGAGAAATACAAGAATGGTGACCCGAATTCTGAGGAGGAGATTTGGGTGCCGGTTAAATTATTGTGATATTTATAATGAATCCGAAGGATTCAAATGTTTATAGGAATGACATGCTAGCGCAATTCGACCCTGTAGGGGTCGCACGTTCATGCAGGATACAATTGCTATAAACATTTAATCCCGTTGGGATTACTTAGGTATATTACGCTTCGGCAACAGAGCTAGAAAAGAATCTCCCCCTCACCGATGGCACTCCGCCGGCATAGTCGGTGTAGAAGCAAGTTTCGGGCTGAGGTATGGTATTCCCAAAGCCATCCCCCGCATGATGAACAGTACGGCAAGCAATGCCATGCCCACCGGAAGAAAACGTCTGACAGCATTCCGCACATTTATTGATATTACGTTGGTAGCAAGTGACGCTGCGAGCATCGTTGGGAGTGTCCCCAAGCCGAAGAGAGCCATATATGCCGCTCCCCCGCCGATACTTTCGGTAGTAAGCGAACCGCCTATCCCCACATATACAAACCCGCAAGGTAATAACCCGTTCAGAATCCCGATTGCAAAAAGCGACGGCATCGAACCCTGTCCGAACAGCCGTCCAATACCCGATTTGAGCCGTGATACGAATGGTGCTACCCATCCCACCGAGAGCAATTTCCGTGTGAATTTACTTGGGGTGAGAACAGCCAGCAGCATGAGGATACCGATTGTAATGGAAAGTCGCTGCTGAAATCCCGCCAGTGATACCGCCTGCCCTACAAACCCAAAAAACAGCCCAAGACCAGAGTACGTGACCACCCGTCCCAAATTATAAAGAATTCGCCCCGAAAGAAATTTCCAACGGTCTTTATTGCGCGGCAATGCAAAGGCAATAGCACCGCACATCCCTACGCAATGCATGCTGCCTACAAGACCGATAGTAAATGCTGTCCAGAGTTCCATATAATATTAATTAATGGGTGCTATTGTCATTCTGAAGAAGTCTTCGACTGAAGAATCTCGGTCTAAGAAGCCCAGTAAATGACATCTCTTGTAATTTGCTATGTGAACCATTGTGATGAACTCTGTGAACTCTGTGGGAAAATTGAAAAGAATCTCCCACAGGGTTTCACAGAGTGTTACAGAGTTTCACAAAACAGATAAAATTATTCTCAAAGTTCGATATAAAGTAAGATTCTTCAGCCCAGAGGACTCCTTCACAATGACAACTACAAGTATTTTATTTTTAATACCATTACTTTACTTTACAGTCGGTTTACGCGACTATTGTGAACTCAGAATGTCAAGCAAAAGTATTGATGATAATTTTTTGCTTTACCATTCAATCCAAACAATACTCATGCTTGATAATTTCAATTTCCCGCTCTGCATTGATTAACGCTCCTACAAACCCATCACTATTAATAACTGATTCCTCAACCAGTTTACGATAATACGAAATGGCATCCGATAAATTTCTGATAAATATCTGATAGTATGTTTTTCGTTTACCATCCACAATGCTACCTGACTCTTTACTTAACTCATCGCAAAGATAGTTGATATAGAGATTCATTTCGGCAATAAAGAAGTGGGGACGTTCCTTATTGCTCAAAATATCGGCTCTGCCATAAATATGATCCACCATCGTTTTCAGAGAAACCACCTGTGAAAAATTCACGATGTTAGGTCCCGGGCAAATATTAACAGCTTTGAGTTTTTTTAAGAACGGTTCATTGTATGAAAGCGGTGCTGCATTACTCAGCCCTACACATAGACACTCCTTTGCCAAAACGTCTGATTTTTGTTTTTCAAACTCTGTATCCGAAAGTTGAAGCGTTTTCAACTGTTCCAACTTTAGTTTCTGATATTTATGCGATGCAGTACAAATCGGTTCTTCGGTAAACTCAGTATTGGAGCTTAAATGCTTTTCTGTACACGGGCTGCCGGGCTTTCCGCTGGCAATTCGCGCTTGCTTTTCCAAATCAGCAGTTGTCCCTTTCAGATAGAAAAACTTTACTCCAAGCGGAGAATTATTACTTAAAACGACATCTTTTTCTTTTGCCTCAACAAGTAATTTCAATGTCGGCTCATCTACGGTTGTTGCTTCGGGTACGAGCAGGAACGGCGTCCCCCAGCCGGTACTTGTTACATTATAATATGAATGGAGGAATTTGTCTTCTTCACAAGTGCCTATCCCGCCTTGAACCGAAATTTCGATTTCGGGGAAATGTGTAAAATCATAGCCAAGTTTATTGAGAATAGCAGTTTTGTAAATCTGAATCATAGATTCGGCTAGCTCCTGCCGTTTGATTTTAAACTCATCGAGAATAGGTCCGAGCAAATACCCCTGGGTTGCAAACGCGTGTCCTCCACAATTCAAGCCCGATTCTATCCTGAATTCACTTACCCAAACTCCTTTTTTAGCCAAATACTTCCCTTGAATAAGTGCAGAACGGTAATCGCTTACCTTGACAATTACTTTTTTATCGAATTCAAAATTTTCATCGGGGTCAAAAGCATTGATTTTTTCAAGATAATTGTACAATCGAGGGTTTAATCCTGCCGAAAAAATAACCGACGAATTACTAAGTGTGCTGTTTCCATACCCGCGAACTGCTGCAACTGCATCCGAACCATCAGGAATTATGTCTCCATTATCATCACGATGTTCTATATCCACCTTCGTCATGATATTTGCATCAATCCTACCGGCAACGATTTGTGTTCGCAAGTAATCTTGTTTCGTCTTCTTTTCATTTTCATCTACAGTCTGTGTCATTTCGTGATATAGTTTTTTCAAGCGACTTTCATCAGGCAGCATCTCAAAATACTTTACTATATCCGAATTTGGCGCAAATGCTTCAGCTTTTAAAACTTGCATTTGCTGATTGACGATAGCATTGACAAGGTTCAAGTAGTCTGTAATCCTTTTTGCACGGTAATCAGGTTCGTGAATTGAAATCGGTTGATATTGCTTATTAATACTTGGGTAATAATGCTTTCTCATTGATTCAATCAAACGGTCTTCTATAATTGAAATTACAGACGAGATGCCGAACCGTGCTACCTTTATAGGAGTGTCAATCGTAAACGCCACGCCCATAACGGGTATATGAAACGTGTGTTCTGATGTAATGTTCTTGGTATTCATTGGAATAGATATTCAGATTTACAGTAGAAGTAAGTGCAAGGACAAAATAAATTGATACAATCAATCATATTATTCAGAACGCCGATGAAGAATTACCGTATGCTGTTCCGTCCTGTTTTTGTATTGCGGAGATTCTTCAGTCGAAGACTCCATCAGAATGACAGTTAAACGATTACTGCAATTTACTTTGTCCACTTACAGTTTTAAAAATGATACATTGAGCAATTACAAAGTACCTCGCCGTGCTTGTTCTGCCTCGATAGATTCAAACAGTGCTTGAAAATTCCCCTTGCCGAATGAGCGCGCACCTACCCGTTGAATAATCTCAAAAAATAATGTAGGACGGTCTTCCACGGGACGGGTGAATATCTGGAGCAAGTACCCCTCTTCATCACGGTCAACCATAATACCAAGAGATTTAAGAACGTTAATGTCCTCGTTGATATGCTCTACGCGGCTTTGTACCGTGTCGTAATACGTACCGGGTACATAGAGAAATTCAACTCCGTTCTTACGCATGGCAGTCACCGATTCGATAATATTATCGGTGGCTATGGCTATATGCTGGCAGCCCGGTCCTTCATAAAAATCCAAATATTCTTCGATTTGGGATTTTTTTCTGCCCTTTGCAGGTTCATTAATCGGGAACTTGATATACCCGTTCCCGCTTGACATTACCTTGCTCATAAGGGCGGTATATTCAGTGGAAATGTCCTTGTCATCGAAAGTGATAATGTTCTTGAATCCAAGTACATCTTCATAGAATTTTGCCCAGCGGTTCATTTGCCCCAGTTCGACATTACCCACGCAATGATCCACGTATTTGAATCCCATTTCAGGCGGGTTATATTCCGATTTCCATTCTACAAATCCCGGAAGAAACGGACCTGTGTAATTCGAGCGATCCACAAACACATGAACAGTTTCTCCATACGTTTTGATACCTGCACGTATTACCGAGCCGAACTCATCACGCTCCACTATAGGTCCGAAATGTGAAACGGCTCCGCGTTCTGTGGTTGCATGGTATGAGTATTCCGCATCATCCACCCAAAAGGCAATGACTTTCACACCATCACCGTGTTTTTTGATATGCTCGGCTATTTCACCGTCACTTGTGAGAGGAGTTGTGAGTACAAGAGTAATCTTTCCCTGACGAAGTACATAGCTTGTTCGATCGCGTACTCCTGTTTCTAAACCCGCATACGCTACCGATTGAAAACCAAAGCAGGTTTTATAAAAAACAGCCGCTTGTTTTGCGTTACCTACATAGAGTTCGATATAGTCGGTGCCTTTGATGGGCAAAAATTCTTTATTTGTTTCTTCAGCCGCGAGTGTGGACTGATTGGGGGCTGTAATAATCATAGTAGATTCCAAAATATTGAAAACAGCGAATTGTTTAATTTGAAAAGGTATGTTTAAGTTCCCCGATTGATAAGCACGGGGTTTGAATAAGACAAAGTCTCTTTATTAATATCTTACTTGACTTGCTTGATCACACACCCCTGCCCCCCCTCTCGAAAGGGGAATTAGGACTTTTATTCTGTTTTTTTGTCAATTGAATCAGAACTTAATAGTCCTGCTTGACAAAGGGAACCGAGGGTATTTTCTTACGAAAGCCATGATTTATAGTAATCCGGCAATTCTATCTCGAGAGCATCCTCGGTAATAGCAAGTGGACGGAACGGATCAATCATTACCGCCAACTCCTTTGTTTCCGTTTTGCCAATGCTGCGCTCCATTGCCCCGGGATGAGGTCCGTGCGGGATTCCCCCGGGATGTAATGTGATTTGTCCTTTTTGAATATTATTCCGGCTCATAAAATCACCGTCCACATAGTAGAGGATTTCGTCTGAATCTATATTACTGTGGTTATACGGAGCAGGAATTGCAAGCGGATGATAGTCGTACATTCTCGGTACAAACGAACAAACCACACAACCGGCATTCTCGAACGTTTGATGAATCGGTGGAGGCAAGTGTACCCTGCCTGTAATCGGCTCGAAATTGTGAATTGAAAAACCATACGGGTAATGGTAACCGTCCCACCCTGCCACATCAAACGGGTGAGTGGAATATATGTAAGGATACATCATTCCGCGTTTTTTAATCATAATCGTAAATTCGCCTTGTTCATCATACGTTTTAAGATTTCCGGGCAGTTTAAAGTCGCGTTCACAAAAAGGTGAATGCTCCAAGAGCTGCCCGAAGTCATTACGATAGCGTCGAGGCGTAAACAGCGGAGCAAATGTTTCCAAAATAAGCAAGCGGTTATCACTGCCGGCAAAATCCAATTGATACACAGTTCCTCGAGGAATAATGAGATAATCACCATATTCAAACGGGATTGAACCGTACATTGTATGGAGTGTTCCACTGCCGTTATGGATGAAAAGCATCTCATCTGCATCTGCGTTTTTGTAGAAATATGTCATTGAATCTGTCGGTGCAGCCAAACCGATATGGAGGTCGCTGTTCACAAGCAGTGTTTTCCTGCTTTCTAAATAATCTGCTGCCTGAGAAACATGAAAGCCCTGAAAACTTCGTGCGCGAAGATTGTGAGTGACAGCCACTTTTGGCTCTACTGAGTACGGTTCGCCTAAGTTCTTGACAAGTGTAGGCGGATACAGATGATACACAAGTGACGACATTCCGGCAAATCCTTGTGTCCCGACAAGCTCCTCTTGATACAATGTTCCGTTTCCTTGTCTGCTGACGGTATGGCGTTTCTGAGGGAACGTACCAAGTTTGTGATAGAACGGCATATACTATTCTCCTTATTTTTCGTAATTATCAATAATTAAACCTATCTTTATTTGCTCTCTCACAAGGTTAATTCGGCTTCCTTATAATAGCTTTTTCCGTCATTGTCGTACCATTCCACTTTTACTCTCCACAATCCTTTAGCAAGCTCTTCGACAGGTATGCGCTGCAACCCCTCATCCCTTACAGTAATTGTGTATTTCTTATCCATCGAAGATGAAGAAGGGCGATACAATGTTATTGTTCCACCCTTGACCAAGCGTAGTGAAAACAGAAAATCAAGTGTTTTTCCATTGTTGCCGATATGCCAATCTACTGATTCATCCAGAGCATTTGTACGGTTTATTCTTTCGATTTGATCGTGATAGACTACTTCTTTTTTGTAGTAATCCTCGCTTACCAGATCCACTTTTTGTGTGGTGGTAAAAATAACAAACGCTATTGTCCCTCCGGCAAATATGCAATAGACAATTGCAGTTCCCCATGACCAAAGTCGTCCACGTGATTTTGATGTAATATTTTCCATATTCATTAAAATTTCAATTAAACTAAAACATTACGGTTTTTCCGGACCGACAAACGAAGACTCAATTTCCTTGAGTGTTTTTCCGTTGGAGACAAGTGTGAACCGTACCTTAGTTTGGGAAGAAGTCAGTTCAGTTTTAGGAAGTGTAAGTATAAACCGTATTTCTTTTGATGTCTGATGTGTAATCGGCGATAGCGAACCGAGAAGAGTAATCTTACCCTTTTGCGGTGCTACAAGTTGAATTTCAACCGGTAAATCATTGTAGGTCTTGTTAATTCCTTGAAATACATAGAAATTTGCATACTCATCAGTGCCTATCTTTTGGAACATTGTTCCCGGCTGACGTAGAATCAGAATATCCAAATCGGGACGTGTTGAGAAAAGGTATGTTACCGTTGTAAGCAACAACAAAAGTACGACTGCGTATGCATAAATACGTGGCTTCACTTTATGGCGGATTCCGTCTTTGACTGCATTAAATGAAGTGTATCTGATTAGCCCTTTGGGTTTACTAATCTTGGTCATAATAGTGTCACACGCATCCATACAAGCGGTGCAGTTCACACATTCCAGTTGGATTCCGTTCCGAATATCTATTCCTGTCGGGCATACATTTACACACTGATGACAATCAATACAATCGCCTCTCGGCGGTGCAGGTTCCGTTGACGTACCTTGTTTTTGGAGTTTATCTTCTTTTGAGAATTTTTTGCGGGGCTCTCCACGAGCGAAATCATACGTAACTGCAATTGTATCCTCGTCCACTAGTGATGACATATACCTGCCATAAGGACAAACCACCACACATGCCTGCTCACGAAATCGTGCAAAAACAGCATAGAATACAAAACTGAAAATTGTTATTGCAGACAAGCCGCCTATATGTTTACCAATCGGGTCGGTTATAATGGTAAGCAACTGGTCGCTACCGATAATATACGCTAAAAATGTATTTGCAATTATAAATGAGAGTGCAAAGAAGACAACGTGTTTCAAACCTTTTTTGAGTATCTTGTTGCCACTCAGTGGTGATGAATCAAGTATCTTCTGTTTCGTAGCATTCCCTTCGATTGCATACTCAATCTTACGAAACAGCATTTCTAAAAAAATCGTTTGGGGACACAGCCAGCCGCACCATATACGCCCGAAAACTGCCGTAAACAAAACAAAAGAAACAAGCACCGTAAGAACCAATAACACTACCAAGTAAAAGTCCTGAGGCCAAAACGGTATACCAAATAATACAAACTTTCGTTCTATAATGTTCAGTAGCATAAATGGATGTCCACCAACCATTATAAATGGAGCAAGGAAAAGGAAAGCAAGTAGAAATATGCTTACTGCTGTTCTGCCGTTGTAATATCGTCCTGACGGTTTTTGAACGTAGATCCAATTCCGGCTTCCATCTTTATGAATCGTGGAGAGATTATCCCGAAACGATCCTTCTTCTTCTGTTTGCTGTAATAATGACATGATATTAATCTTTATCGTGATGTTCTTTGTGCTCTTTATGTTCCCCATGCTCTTCGCATTCTTTTTCACGTTCAGGGTCTATCGCTTTGGGGTCGGGAGGATGTGTATCTCGCATGGAAATCACATAACTGGCTACTTGCAGCAATTGTTCATCAGTAAGTTTAGCCCCGCTTCCATAAGCAAGCATTCCTTTATCCGGGAAACCTGTCGTAATATCTGCCATAATTGTCTTCAAATCACATCCATGAATCCAATATTCGTCCGTAAGATTCGGTCCGACCAAACCGCCGCCATCATTACGGTGGCATGTATAGCAAAGATTATTATTACCGTCGAAAATTGCCTTACCTGCTGCAAGTGATGCTGCGTCGTTCAGAGGGGCTACTGCAACTGTTTTAGCAGGTTTATTTTTTGCTGATGCTTCTGCCAATCGCATTTCTTCGTCGTATTCTTGCTTACTTAATGGTGCTGTCCCCATTATGTGGTATACCACTATATAGATAATAGAAAATGCTATTGTGAAATAAAATCCGTACAGCCACCAACGGGGAAGATTATTATCGAATTCCTGAATTCCGTCAGCATCATGATCTAATAGTTTATCATCGTATTGTGCCATTGTTATTTCCCCTAAAAAATTACTGTAGTGTGAAATGTGAAGAATTGTTTGCTTCGGTTGTTTCAAGCGGCATTTTTGCCATGCGCTTAAGATGGCTTTTGTCTGCTCTGAAAAACCACACAAGTACCGATACGAACAGACCAAAGAATATTATCATAGATATAAGCGGATAAATCTCAACGCCTTGAATTGACTGCAATATATTTTTGTACATTGTTTTCTCCGTGAATAGTTATGAAATGTTATTTCTTTGCTGTTTTAATATCTGTCCCTAATCGCTGCAAGTAAGCTATCATCGCTACAATTTCTTTGTCGGCTGTTACTGCAAACCCGCCCTTTTGCAAATTGGCAGTGATACCCTCTGCCTGTGCTTTCAAATCTGTAAGTGCCTGCTGTTCGTATCCGGCAGGATATGGCACACCAAGTTTCTGCATTGTCATAATCTTACCTTCGATATGGCTCAAGTCCAACTTATCATTCATCAGCCATGGATACGCCGGCATGATTGAATTGGGCGACGTGGATTTCGGTTCGCGTAAGTGCATATAATGCCATGTATCGGGGTATTTGCCGCCTTCACGATGCAAATCAGGACCTGTACGTTTCGACCCCCACAGGAACGGATGGTCATACACAAATTCACCTGCTTTTGAATATTCACCGTACCGCTCGGTTTCTGACCGGAACGGACGTATCATTTGAGAATGGCATCCCACACATCCTTCACGGATATACAAATCACGTCCTTCGAGTTCTAAGGGAGTGTACGGTTTTACTTCGGCAATTGTAGGGATATTTGACTTGATAAGTGCAGTAGGCACATATTCTACCACACCGCCGATAAGAACAGCAACAACAGTCAGGACGGCAAATTTGACCGGTTTGCCTTCCAGTACACGATGCCAGTGAGCATTCGGTTCTTCAACTTTTACAATCGGCACAGCTTCGGCTGCCTCGTTCTGAACCAATACTCCTGCCTTTGCTGTCTTCCAAAGGTTATACACACCAATTAATGCACCGACAATATAGAGCGACCCGCCTACAATCCGCAACGAATACATCGGAATAATTTGAGTAACTGTTTCGAGGAAGTTCGGATAACGAAGGATACCTTCGGGAGTAAATTCTTTCCACATCAAACTCTGCATTATACCACCGATATACAATGGAATTGCGTAGAAGAGAATCCCTAGAGTAGCTGCCCAAAAGTGGTAATTCGCTAATTTTTTAGAGAACAGTTCGGCTCTGTAAATTCTTGGGATGATATAATAAAGCATGGCAAAAGCAATCCCTCCGTTCCATGCAAGAGCACCTAAGTGTACGTGCCCGACAACGTAATCAGTGTAATGAGTAAGGGCATTCACGCTTTTGAGCGACATCATAGGTCCCTCAAATGTGGACATACCGTAGGCAGTCACAGCTACTACCATGAATTTCAAAACAGGGTCTTCTCGAACTTTGTCCCAAGCCCCGCGAAGTGTCATCAGCCCGTTAATCATCCCGCCCCAGCTCGGTGCAATCAGCATAATCGAAAAAACAGTTCCGAGAGATTGAGCCCAATCAGGTAGTGCTGTATAAAGTAAGTGGTGAGGTCCTGCCCATATATAGAGGAATATCAATGCCCAAAAATGGACAATTGACAACCGATATGAAAACACCGGACGGTTTGCAGCTTTAGGAATAAAATAATACATAATTCCCAAGAACGGAGTAGTAAGGAAGAATGCTACTGCATTATGACCATACCACCACTGCACAAGCGCATCCTGTACTCCTGCGTACATCGAATAGCTTTTTAGGAAGCTGACCGGAATTTCGAGTGAATTAACCACATGAAGCAATGCAACCGTAAGGAATGTAGCTATGTAGAACCAAATTGCCACATAAATATGCTTCTCACGACGTTTGAATATCGTTCCCATCATATTAGTACCGAAAATCACCCAAACGAGTGTGATGAGAATATCTATTGGCCACTCTAATTCTGCATATTCTTTACTGCTTGTAAAACCGAGAGGAAGCGTGAGTGCTGCTGCAACAATGATTACCTGCCAACCCCAAAAGTGAATTTTACTTAAAAAATCACTGTACATTCTCGCTTTGCAAAGCCGCTGAAGCGAGTAATATACACCGACAAAAATTGCATTACCGCCAAAAGCGAAAACTACTGCATTTGTATGCAGTGGACGAAGCCGACCATACGAAAGTTCGGCAATCCCGGCTAAGAAGTCGGGGAAAACGAGCTTTAGGGCAACGATTAGCCCCACAAGCATTCCGACTACAGCCCAACCCAAGGTTGCAATCGCAAAATTGCGGACAATTGTATTGTCATATTCAAACTTTTCAACATTCATCGCATATCCTCCTGCTACAAATTGAACTATATGATAGATAAAGATTAATTAACTTTTTCGTTCTGTTTTACTTCTTCGTCATTAAATAGCATTCTTACTGCCGGTGTATATTTATCGTTGAACTGACCACCGCGCACCGCCCAAAAGAACGCGATCAGAAAGCCGACCGCGACCAACAGACTGAAACCAATGAGCATATAGAGAGCTTCCATTTTTTAAATTTAATGCTAAACTGAAACAATGTTTTATTTTATTAAGTAAGTATAGTCGGTCAGAATAAATTGCTACATTCAGTCCTGTCATTCTGAGCGACTGCGAAGAATCTCCGTATGCTGTTCAGCCCTTTATGTGTATTGCTTTGCGGAGATTCTTTGGTCTAAGAATCCCTGTAAATGACATCTCTTACATTGCCCGTCATTCTGAGTGCAACGAAGAATCTCCGTATGCACATCCGTCCAGCAGGTTTTCACGTTCTTACGGAGATTCTTCAGTCGAAGCCGCCTTCAGAATGACAGAAG
>CAZGNO010000043.1:21852-31706 GCA_964527785.1 uncultured Chitinophagaceae bacterium | reverse complement strand
AGATGTCATTTACAGCCCGTCGTTGTTCAATTACTTGCCAAATTATGGATATTAACCACAACAATTATTTTTGTCTCAGCAGTTCGTAATTTAACAATGTCATTAAAATTTCTTTGTAACAACAACTGATAGGATTAACAATCATAATCAAAACTTACGGTTACAAAAAGAACAGTAATTATTAAAAAACTACCGTTTACTGGGAATAATATTCTCAGGCGGTGTTTCAAGATGCATACCCGTACCAAGAGGCGGCAGTTTGAAAAAATTATATGATATTCCCAAGCCGATTCTGAGGGTATTTATTTTCCACAAATCACTTGTTGAAACAACATTTGTAAGACTGAATATGTATCCAATTTCAGGTGTTAAACTGAATGACTCGTCACGAGAAAGAGGGATTACATAACTCAGTCCGCCGATAAGTCCTGCCTGTAGTCCGGGAACTTGTGAAATATTATCCGAATATTTATTACGAACACGACTGTCATTTTCAAATACAACATCGGAAGGGGTGAGGAGCGTTTCTGTTTGGTCGTATGTGGCAGATGTCACTGCACCAATGGATAAACCGCCATGAACGCGCAACGATTTCCATAGAAGAATACTCACGGTCGGCTCGAAGGTAAGCATACTGATTTTCGTAACGATAGAATGCTCAAACAGACCGGTGGCAACACCATTATTGTCAATAGTTTGAGTTTGAAGTGCGGTCATACTGCCGTTCAATGTGGTAAAACCTACGCGCATCTCAGCAAACATTGTGCGGCTGACCGGCAGAGCAAATTTCCCTGTAATTGAGATTCCCATACCGTTCCCACCTGAATAATTAGGACAGCAACTCGGTACGCCCGGCAACCCGCTAAACTCTGCATTATGCCGGTTCACATTTACTCCACCGGATAGAGTAGCTGTCCACAGAAGTGTTTTTTTGTTTGTTGAATCTGCAAAAATATTCTGTCCGTAGATGCTGATAAAGCAAGGGAATAGCAATAACATTATACTAAAGATGATTTTCATTTGTGAGTTGATAAATAAATAAAAACATAACCCACGGTTTCAACCGTGGGAGAGCTGTTACAAACAAGAATACTGCGTTATCCACTTAATAAAGCAGGGCTGTCTTTCTAAAGGTGCAAGATTGTTTTATCTCCTGTAGGGAGAATATATCGGTAGAAACAGAGTATTTTTCCGGACTCTTCAAGCCCTGTAGGGGCGAAATAGCCATCAGCAGTAAGTCATATTTCGTTCCTGACGGAACTTTAAGAACATCTAGGAATGTATCTTCTACCGATATATTGCCCCTACAGGGCAGTTTTACATTTTATGTAGTAACCAAATCAGAATTTAACAACCCGGTTTGTTAAAAAGGAAACGAGAGGATTTAATTACCGCTCAATCAAAAACCGTTTGCTAAACATTTCGCTCGGCGTTTTGAGTATCAGAAAATATGACCCGCTCGGTACATATTCTATATCTGCATCGAACGAGTAATGCCCGGGAATGACCGAAGGTAATTTATAAAGTATTGTTACAATTTTACCTTGTACATCCATGAGATACATTGATGTTTCACCGCGTTCGCTGAGTATGTATTCGATGGTCGTATAGTTATCAGCGGGATTAGGATAGGCATTGATTAAAGCAGCCGACGTTGTGCGTTTGATAAGCCGGACAGTATCACCTTCGTTACATATTCCGATGAGATTCACACCACCGTCTTTGGTGAGGATTTTCACACGATTCGTTTCATTCCAGAGAAAAGATTGAATAGAAAGCGGGGTTTTTTCAGCATTGCCGAGCTTGGCAGTGAATTCCATTTCAGCCAAAATCCCCGCAGTATCTTTTACAGTTCCCGTAATGGTGAGTTCACCGGTGCTGCCTGTGCGTTTGTAAGTAAATTTATTTCCAACCGGCTCAAGCAGTGAAGCATTGAATGTAATAATTGCCGTAAAAGACCGTGCGGATGTTTCAAATAAATGACTGGATTGCTGCAGAATAAGCGGTACTTTCACCGTTTCGCCAATCTCTGCCTCGATAGTCGGAATCGTCACCAAGCTACCAAACCCGCTTGATTGAATCATCTGCGAAGCATTATACCAAAACCCTGCAGAGTGAGCCGAGGGCGATTGGGCAATACGTCCTATAGCCGTTTGGCTCACCGTACCGCGAATTGAATTTGTGCCGTTAGTGGATGTTCCGCCGCCGCTTCCCATTACGCTTCGCTGAATTGTTTGCGCACTGCAGAATCCTGTGCAAGTAATCAGAACGATAAAAAGTAGTTTCATAGAATAATATTTTGAATATATGTTCTGAAGTATAGCCCACGGTTTCAACCGTGGGTTAAAGAGTAATATTTTTGAAAGTAAGTTCAGAAGCATAGCCCACGGTTTCAACCGTGGGGCATAAATGGGAATTGATATATGTATTTTTGCCTGAAGCATAGCCCACGGTTTCAACCGTGGGTCATAAATGGGAATTGATATATGTGTTTTATCCGAAACATAGCCCACGGTTTCAACCGTGGGACATAAATTGCCTACGGCTGAATAACCGTAATATCAAAATTCACTGCAGCAGGATTGACCGCCCCGCCTGTAGCATTCACAAATTTAATCCGAACATTATCTGCTGCCGAAACTCTTACGGAGGCAACGACCACACCATCCTCCATATCGCCGCGAGGTGATACGTAGACCGTGCTGCCGACTGCCGCACCGGTTACAGCCACATCCACAAATGCCGTCCCGCCGTCAGCCGCAAGGTTCGCGCAGTCCACTGCTTGATTGAGTAATTGCACGATTTTCTTGCCCCAGGCAAGTCCGCCGCTTCCGTCATTGGTAAGCATAGAATTTGCACCGCCTTGAGCAGTAGGGAGAGTATAGGTAATATCGGCTGATTGTGCTCCTGCTTTGAATGCTGTGTAATTTGTAGCTGCAGCAGGAAACGTACCCGTTGAATTTTGCGCTTCGTAAAACCTTATTTCACTCGATACATTTTTGTTATTAGCCAGCCACAGGTTTGCATTACCGAATACTGCCACATCGGGTGCATCAACGGTCATTGGCAATGAGCCGCTGCTGTTGTTTGCATGGAATCCCACCGAGCGACCGGCAGATGAACTGAGCGTAAGAGCACGCCCTCCAAGAATGGAAGAATAATCCCCTGAACTGGCATTACCAAACCCACCGACAACGACCGACACAATTCCCGATGCTACGTTTCCTGATGGTGACACACCGTTATCACCACCGCCACCTATAAAAGAACCTACTCCGCTCGCCACATTCGAGCGTCCTCCGGCAACTGTTGCATACGAATTTTGCACTCCGTTGCCTGCACCTCCGCCTACCGTTCCATAACTGCTGATGACCGCATTGCCTGTACCTCCGCCAATTACTGCGTATGAATTACTTGCTGTGTTGCTGTTCCCGCCACTTATAGTAACAAATGTATTGCTTGCGGTATTGCCGTTCCCTCCTCCGATTGTGGAAAATTGACCACTTGCCGTATTACTGTTTCCTCCGCCGACAGTAGATGCCTGTGAACTGGATGTATTTGCATTTCCTCCGGCTACTGTAGAATAATTGCTGCTTGCAGTATTTTGATATCCTCCACTTACTGTTGAATTTGTACCACTTGCTACTTCTGATGCAGACGACCGTAAGGTTTGCCAATCCACGGCATTTGCTCCACGCTTATTACCTCCTGAAACTGCACTGTTGGCAACCTGCGCAGTGAGTGCACCGCTACCTTTGGGTGTAAGTGCTACATCCGTATTTGTCGAACCGCTGAGAGCAAGTAATTGAACAACAGGAACAGTTGTATTCGGAGCGGCTGAATTGATTGATTCTGTGAAGTATGCCAAGCTGCTCGGTGAACCCCATGATAGAATACCGCTCCCGTCATTTTTCAGGAATGTGTTTGCGCTGCCTTGCGCAGTGGGTAGGGTATAGGAAACATCAGCCGACATAGTCCCTGCTTTGAATGAGGTGTAGTTTGTTGCTGCTGCCGGAAATGTACCTGTTGTGTTTTGTGCTTCATAGAACCTGAGTTCACGAGCTTTGTTGTCGTTGTTAGCAAGCCAGATATTAGTATTGGCAAGAATACCTGTTTGAGGAGTGCTGAGTGACATAGTATGACTGTTAGTAGTGTCGGAATTAAATCCGAAACTGCCGCCCGCCTGAACAGCAATATTCAAATTAGCACCTCCCAAAACCGTAGAATATGTTGCAGCAACATTGTTTGATGTTCCACCGGTAACTGTGGAATAATTTCCTGACGCAACATTCTGATAGCCACCGAGGATGCTATTATATTGAGCAGATGCAGTATTTCCGAATCCTCCTGCAATCGAGCCATAGAAACCGGATGCGACATTAGTATTGCCACCTGTTATTGCAGAAAATTGACCGGAAGCAGTATTGGTAAATCCACCGGCAACTGTAGTATAAGAATTTGAAGATATGTTAAATCCACCACCTCCTACAATTGCATCTACTCCGCTCGCAGTATTATTCTGACCACCTATTACAGCAGAATATGAGTTGGATGCCAAGTTGTTGTAACCACCGCCTATGCTTGAGTAAATCCCGTTCGCTGAATTTGCACCGCCACCACCGATTGATGCGTCAGCACCATTGGTAATATTGGATTCACCGCCCCCGATAAAGGAATAATTGCCAACTGTTGAATTTGTAAATCCACCCGCAATTGTAGTATTAGCTCCGTTTGCGGAATTTGTATTACCACCACCTACTACGTTATAACTACCCACAGCAGTATTATTTGCACCACCTGAGATTACTGAATTTACTCCTTGTGCCACTTGATTTGAGGTAGAGCGTGTCATTTGCCAATCCACTGCGTACGTACCGCGCTTAACCCCACCGCTTATTCCATTATTCGGAACATTCGCAAGTAACGCACCGTTACCTTTGGGTGTAAAAACTGCATCAACATTCGTAGCTGAGTTATTTGCAAGCAATTGAACTGCAGGAGTTGTAGTGTTTGGGGAAGCAGTATTGAGTGATTCAGTGAAATACCCCAAGCCGCTCCCTGTTGCCCATGAGAGATTCCCGCTGCCGTCATTTTTTAAGTAAGTATTAGAACTGCCTTGTGCAGTCGGCAGAGTGTACAATACATCCGCCGACATTGTACCGGCTTTGAACGAAGTATAATTAATACCGGAAGCAGGGAAATTTTGACTGCCTGATTGACCTTCATAAAAGCGGAGGTCGTGTGCAACACCATCCGTACCACCGAGAGCAAGATTTGTATTTGCAAAAACCGAAAGTTGAGCGGTTTGCAAAACCATACCGTATCCGGTTGTATCGCCGTTAAAACCAAAAGTTCCTCCAGCAGATGGAGATATAGTAAGTCGTGTCCCGCCGGGGATTGCAGAGCCGTTGGCTTGGGCTACATTTCCACTTCCGCCACTTGTAACAGAAAAATTACCTGTTGCTGAGTTGTTTGTTCCTCCACCTACAGTTGAACCGTTTCCCGATGCAGAATTTGTATTTCCACCTGAGATAGTCGCATAAGACCCACCGACTGTATGGCTGTACCCCGCACCAATAAACCCATAAGTACCCGTTATTGTATGTCTGTCACCCCCGATTACCGCACTTGCGCCACCCGAAACATTATTGAGATACCCGCCTCCTATGAATGAATATCCTGATGAAACGGTATTATTCGCACCTCCTACAATTGCCGAATATGAACCCGAAACGGTGTTGTTCCCGCCGCTACCGAGAAATGTTTGCACGCCGCTCGCTACCTGTGTAGCATTATTGCGTATCATCTGGAAATCAACCGCCCATGTACCGCGTTTATTACCACCCGTGCCGGTATTGTCGGGTATATGTGCAGTGATTGCGCCGTTGCCTTTGGGTGTCAAGGCAATATCCACGCTGCCGGAAGCACTATTCGGAGTTAATTGAACAACCGGCACACCGGTATTTGGGGCGGAGGTATTGACTGATTCAATAAAATTAATCAGTCCGCTTGAAGCCCACGATAGAATGCCGCTACCGTCATTTTTGAGGAATGTATTTGCGCTACCTTGTGCTGTGGGGAGGGTATAGGCAATATCAGCCGATTGCGTTCCTGCTTTGAATGATGTGAAATTAATGGAGGCAGCCGGAAACGCGCCGGTAGTATTTTGCGGCTCATAAAACCGAAGTTCGCTTGCAGTGTTTTTGTTGTTGGCGAGCCATAGGTTTGTATTGCCGAATACTGCTACGTCCGGTGCGTCAATGGTCATCGGTAATGCACCGGTATTACTGTTGGCATGGTATCCGACTGTGCGGTCAGCATTTGAGCTAAGTGTTAGACCGCGTCCGCCAAGTATTGCTGAGTAGTCACCGTCATTAGTATTTGAATATCCACCAAGAATGGAGGATACTGCACCCGTAGCAGTATTCCCGCTTGATGAACCGCCATTGTCTCCTCCGCCACCGACGAACGATCCTGTACCCGAAGCGGTATTTCCTCTTCCACCTGATACTTTAGAATATGCTCCGCTTGCTGTATTGCTATGACCTCCGCCAATAGCAGCATACGTATTATTGACCGTATTCACGCCGCCACCGCTGATAGTTGCACCGGTGCTGCTTGCATTATTACTATTACCGCCTCCGACTGTTGAATTTAATCCTCCGGCTGTATTCACATCACCTCCGCCGACGCTGGCAGATGTTCCGCTGGCAACATTCCCGGAACCGCCACCGATTGTCGTATTGGAATTACTTGCCAAATTGCTGTTACCACCGCTAATGGTAGCACCAATAGCACCTGCATTATTGATTGAACCGCCGCCTACGGTCGAATGCTGACCACTTGCAGTATTGCTCGTTCCGCCGTTGATTGATGAATTAAGTCCGCTTGCAGTGTTGTATATCCCGCCTCCTATCGTGGAATTGTTGCCGCTCGCAACCTGAGTTGCAGCAGTGCGTGTCATCTGAAAATCTACTGCATTTTGTCCGCGTTTGTTTCCACCACTGACTGCATTATTGGGGGTTTGCGCCAAAAGTGCACCGGTACCCTTGGTTGTGATGGCAACATCTACATTGGTTGCTGCGTTTGTAGCAATGAGTTGGACAACAGGTGTGGTTGTGTTCGGAGCAGCAGAATTAGCAGATTCCGTAAAATTAACCAAGCCGCTATAACCGGTTACCCAACTTGTATTAGTCCCGTCCGTTTGAAGTACTTTCCCTGAATTACCCGTTTGTGCAGGCAGTAAATTTGTGAGTGCACCATTCGCCGTAGTCGCACCCGTCCCACCTTTAGCAATTGCAATAGTCGGCAAATCATTATCCGTAATAGCACGGAATGTTGGCGCACCGTTCGAGCCGTCAGGCGAAGCGAAGATAAGATTCTGATTTTGCGAAGCGAGTGTAGTCGTGAGCGTCCCCGTCGTAGTAACAGGAGAATTCGCCACCGAGAAAATAGACGGCATGGACAGCCCGACGGAAGTCACCGAGCCATTTGCAGCAGCGACCCAACTGGTATTAGTCCCGTCCGTTTGGAGTACTTTCCCGCTATTACCTGTTTGTGTCGGTAGTAAATTCGTGAGCGCGCCACTCGCCGTAGTCGCACCCGTCCCACCTTTAGCAATTGCAATAGTCGGCAAATCGTTATTCGCAATAGCACGGAAGGTTGGCGCACCGTTCGAGCCGTCAGGTGAAGCGAAGATGAGATTCTGATTTTGCGTAGCAAGTGTAGTCGTGAGCATCCCCGTTGTAGTAACCGGTGAATTCGCGACCGAGAAAATAGACGGCATGGACAGCCCGACGGAAGTCACCGAACCACTCGCCGCCGTTACCCAACTTGTATTCGTCCCGTCCGTTTGGAGTACTTTCCCTGAATTACCCGTTTGCGTGGGCAGTAAATTTGTGAGCGCACCACTCGCCGTAGTCGCACCCGTCCCGCCTTTAGCAATTGCGATAGTCGGCAAATCATTACCCGTAATAGCGCGGAATGTTGGCGCGCCGTTCGAGCCGTCGGGCGAAGCGAAGATAAGATTCTGATTTTGCGAAGTGAGTGTAGTCGTAAGCGTCCCCGATGTAGTAACAGGCGAATTCGCCACCGAGAAAATAGACGGCATGGACAGCCCAACGGAAGTCACCGAACCACTCGCCGCCGTTACCCAACTGGTATTCGTCCCGTCCGTTTGGAGTACTTTCCCTGAATTACCTGTTTGTGCCGGAAGTAAATTCGTGAGCGCGCCATTCGCCGTAGTCGCACCCGTCCCGCCTTTTGTAATTGCAATAGTCGGCAAATCATTATCCGCAATAACACGGAAGCTCGGCGCACCGTTCGAGCCGTCAGGTGAAGCGAAGATGAGATTCTGATTTTGAGCAGCAAGTGTAGTCGTGAGCGTCCCCGATGTAGTGACAGGGGAATTCGTGACCGAGAAAATAGACGGCATGGACAGCCCGACGGAGGTAACCGAACCACTCGCCGCCGTTACCCAACTTGTATTCGTCCCGTCCGTTTGGAGTACTTTCCCTGAATTACCCGTTTGCGTGGGCAGTAAATTTGTGAGCGCACCACTCGCCGTAGTCGCACCCGTCCCGCCTTTAGCAATTGCGATAGTCGGCAAATCATTACCCGTAATAGCGCGGAATGTTGGCGCGCCGTTCGAGCCGTCGGGCGAAGCGAAGATAAGATTTTGTGTTTGCGTAGTAAGCGTTGCCGTGAGCGTCCCCGATGTAGTAACAGGCGAATTATCTACCGAGAAAATAGACGGCATGGACAGCCCGACGGAGGTAACCGAACCACTCGCCGCCGTTACCCAACTTGTATTCGTCCCGTCCGTTTGGAGTACTTTCCCTGAATTACCCGTTTGCGTGGGCAGTAAATTTGTGAGCGCACCACTCGCCGTAGTCGCACCCGTCCCGCCTTTAGCAATTGCGATAGTCGGCAAATCATTACCCGTAATAGCGCGGAACGTCGGCGCGCCATTTGAGGCATCAGGCGAAGCGAAGATAAGATTTTGTGTTTGGGTAGCAAGAGTAGTCGAGAGCGTCCCCGATGTAGTAACCGGAGAATTCGCTACCGAGAAAATGGACGGCATGGACAGCCCGACTGAGGTAACCGAACCACTCGCCGCCGTTACCCAACTGGTATTTGTCCCGTCCGTTTGGAGTACTTTCCCTGAATTACCCGTTTGTGTGGGCAGTAAATTTGTGAGCGCGCCATTCGCCGTAGTAGCACCCGTTCCGCCTTTAGCAATTGCAATAGTCGGCAAATCATTAGCAGCAATAGCGCGGAACGTCGGCGCACCGTTCGAGCCGTCGGGTGAAGCAAAAATGAGATTTTGATTTTGGGTAGCGAGTGTAGTCGTGAGCGTCCCTGCTGTAGTAACCGGTGAATTCGCCACCGAGAAAATAGACGGCATGGACAGCCCAACGGAAGTCACTGAGCCATTCGCCGCCGTTACCCAACTTGTATTAGTTCCGTCCGTTTGGAGTACTTTCCCTGAATTACCTGTTTGGACGGGCAGTAAATTCGTGAGCGCGCCACTCGCGGTAGTAGCACCCGTCCCGCCTTTAGCAATTGCGATTGTCGGCAAGTCATTCGCTGCAATAGCACGAAACGTCGGTGCGCCATTCGAGCCATCGGGCGAAGCGAAGATAAGATTCTGATTTTGGGTAGCGAGTGTAGTCGTGAGCGTTCCCGATGTAGTAACCGGTGAATTTGCCACCGAGAAAATGGACGGCATGGACAGCCCGACGGAAGTCACCGAACCATTCGCAGCAGCGACCCAACTTGTATTTGTCCCATCTGTTTGGAGTACTTTCCCTGAATTACCTGTTTGCGTGGGCAGTAAATTCGTGAGCGCACCA
>CAZGNO010000043.1:0-21752 GCA_964527785.1 uncultured Chitinophagaceae bacterium | reverse complement strand
GAGTACTTTCCCTGAATTACCTGTTTGCGTGGGCAGTAAATTCGTGAGCGCACCATTCGCCGTAGTCGCACCCGTCCCACCTATAGCAATCGTGATAGTCGGCAAATCATTATTCGCAATAGCACGGAACGTTGGCGCACCGTTCGAGCCGTCGGGCGAAGCGAAGATGAGATTTTGATTTTGGTTAGCAAGTGTAGTCGTGAGTGTTCCCGATGTAGTGACAGGGGAATTATCTACCGAGAAAATGGACGGCATGGACAGCCCGACTGAGGTCACCGAACCGGCTCCTACAGCCGACGGCTCCCATCTGTTAGTAGCCGTATTCCAACTTAACACTTGTCCGTTCGTTGGGGTAGCAGCAGACACTGATTTACCCTGTATATTTGCTACAATGGGATTCGGGTAATTCCCCGATAAATCACCACCCGCTGCTCCACTTGGAGGGAGCGTCGTAGGAATAAGTCCTGGGGCGAGTTTGCTGAGTGTGACCTGCCCGTCAACGATTTTTTCGGCAGTTACTGCACCGGCGCTGAGTTTCTGACTTGAAATTGCTCCGTTTGCGACTATAGGGTTCGGATATGTACCTGTCAGGTCGCCGCCTGCTGTCGTACCGAGAAGCATATCATCATTCGGATTGGTGTCCACAAATGACGGCTGCCATGAATTCACCGATTGATTGTATACGAGTGTCTGTCCGTTCGCCAAACCCGTTCCGAGTATTTTCTTGCCGAGCAAACCTGTTACTGTTGCATTGGTATGTGCTCCGTTTAAATCCCCGCCCGTCGCCAGTACCGAAAATTGATTGCCGGTAAGTGCGATTCCGGCTCCGGCAGTGTACGAGGTATTATCATCAGTTGCAGGTAGCCACGCAGAACCGTTCCATTTGAGTACTTGACCGTTTGTAGCATTTTGGGATGCGAGGGAAATTATCTGCGATTGAACGGAAATACCGTTACCTGCGGAATAGATGCTTTCTTTGCCGGGCTTCCAATTTGTGCCGTCGAAACGGAGAATTTCGTCAGAACTTGCATTACCGGATGCAATATTTTTGAGAGGAATGATACCTGCTCTGAGTGTCGTTACCGAACCGTTCGGATTTGTTACGATGATTGAATTATCCTCGGCGGTGATGGTCTGATTCTGCTGCACGGTCGAAATGGTGATGGTATTTCCGGCTTGGGTGACGGAGGTTGTTCCGGTGCCTTGCAAAGAGAGATTTCCGGTCAAATTATTAAGACTCAAAACTGCCCCTTTTGCGTCAGATGTGAGAGCCGACGAAATAGACGATTGCAGTGAGTTCATAGAGTAGGGGGCAGAAACGAGAGCGATGCGTGGGGTCATTTCGGGTTTGCCTTGTAGGGTGATTCCGAGCCAATACTGTGCATCGAAGGGAAGGGCTAGCGGGGCGAACTGTCCGAGTGTAACATCGAAGACACCGGTTTGTGTTTGTACTTGATTCGTTTCAGTCCAGAGCGGTGTACCGCCATTTGCTGTGGAGTACAAGCTGAATGTAATGGTGTAAGTAGCATTTGGCATTGGCTCTTGCTGGCTGTCCGTGAGAATACCCTGATAGGAAAGCATACGCGGCTGCTGTGCAAATCCAATATGTGGAAGGAAAAACATCATGCTGACAACGCACACAACTAATGGAGCAAAAAAGCGTTTCATAGTATTTTGTCTATAAAAATGAAAAAGTATTGTTCTTGTAATTCTCAGTTAAAAGAGCGTAAATGTGCCGTAAAAAATCATGGATAATCAACCATTCATGACTGATTTGTTCCTATCCTTAAAAATAATTTTCCACCCAAAACAAGCGGGTGAATACAATCCCGTTACAAAAAAGTTGAGTATTGTTTTAGCATTCAACCGAAATAATTCTCCGTCCATAATCACGTTGGTTAACTGCAAAACTACAAGCAGCCACTCACCACTTTCTCACCTAAACGAATTATTATATTACAGTGCAGTGAAAAATTCCCGCAACTTTTATAGAAAAAAAGCGTTTACAGAGAAAAACAAGGACTGTGAAGGGCAGGCGAGTTTGACGGTGAGATACAATTAAGTATGTTTCGGTGAATGTGTGCGGAGCAGTGTACCAATCAATGCAATGCATTCGCAAACCGGTGCATTCATCAAACAATTGATTGGTGTTTTTTAGGTCAGGTCGGTTGTTACTGCCGACCTGACCCAAAAATAATTTTATTACTTATCAATGCGCGGCGGTATCATCGGTGGCTATTTATGTTGAATCCCATTGGGATTCTGTTGGTTGTTGTTTTTCTACCTCTACCGCTTGCATCGGTGGTTACACATATACAAATCCCGTAGGGATGCCATATCGGTAGAAAGACTTTTAACGCAAAAGTCCCCAAAGTGTTTTCAGCTCCATTAGGAGCGTCCTGTTAGTAGCAAGATGCGCCCATAAATTCATCAAGCTCCGTTAGGAGCGACCTGTTAACCACCATTATGGTGTAAACAGGTCGCACCTAACAGAGCTATATTGATTGCTAGGGGGCTTTTCTACAAACAGGTCGCACCTAACGGTGCTTTATGTTGGTGCTATTACATGTTGTGTCTTAGCATCTTCAAGCTCCAGCGGAGCGACATAGCAATAGAAATGCGTGCCCCAGCATCTTCAAAGCTCCATAGGAGCGACATAGAATAGAAAAAGAATATATCCTCCTGACGGAGCTTTTATCGTTGTGGGTGTACGTTGCTATTGCTATTAAGCCCCTAACGGGGCAATGGAATAGGTATTTCCTGTTCAATTGCGGTTGTGTCCCTAGCTGCTTGAACTACGGAAAATACTTGTAAATCTCTTTCCGGTGAGCTACGATAATAAAAAGGATTTTATTACCTTCCAACAATTCAAATCCAACGCGGTAGGAGCCCAAACGGACACGGTAATAATGCTGAAAACCCGTCATTTTTTTGAGAGTGGGTATGGAGGATAATGTATCTGCTTTCTCAAATAGTTCGATTAATTCCAACAGCTTACCCTTAAGATTTTTATCCTTAATTTTTCTAATGGATTTCTCGAACGAGGCATCGAAGAATAGTTCCATTGGCTTTAGCGGGTTAACAGGTCGGTAATTTCTTGTTTTGAAACTAATTGTCCGGTCTTTACATGGTTCATCATTTCACCGAATGCTAAATCTTCGGCAATGTCCTTATCTAATATTTGCACATTTTCGCCTAGTTTTTTTGCTAATTCTACCAAGAGTTTGGTTGTGCTTTTCGAGTGTGTTTGTATTACTATTGTATCCATGGGTTTCCCTTAGTTAAAAATACATTTGAAAATAGTGTTATGAACCGCAATTTTCTACAAAGATAACGGCATCCGTTGTCATTTATTTTAGAGGAATTCAATGAATCATCAAGCTCGCGTAGGAGCGGCATAGCAATAGAAATTATAACCCTCTCGTACATTAAATCCCGTAGGGATGCAATATCGGTAGAAAATGAAGCAAATCTTCGGAAATCCCGTAGGGATGTAATATCTGTTAAAAGACAAGAATCGTATACAACCGATATGCCGCTTCTATGGAACTAAAGAGATTGAAAGAAGAGAACAAAAGAATATATCACTCCTGACGGAGCTTCTATCGTTGGGAGTGATGCGTTGCTATTACTATTAAACCCCTAACGGGGCAATGGAAGAGGG
Source organism: uncultured Chitinophagaceae bacterium (assembly GCA_964527785.1). GTDB lineage: Bacteria > Bacteroidota > Ignavibacteria > Kapaibacteriales > UBA961 > JADJXV01. The sequence goes on along the minus strand of CAZGNO010000043.1, from coordinate 18,088 downwards.
GGTAATAGGGACATCAAGCTCCATAGGAGCGTCATAGCAATAGAAAACGCGCCCACCCCCGAGTCTTCAAGCTCCATAGGAGCGTCATAGTAATAGAACAAAAGAATATATCACTCCTGACGGAGCTTTTATCGTTGGGAGTGATGCGTTGCTATTGCTATTAAACCCCTAACGGGGCAATGGAATAAGTTGAATTTGGTTTCAAGTTCTGTAGGAGCGTCATAGTAATAGAAATAAGACCTATTTGCACAGTAAATCCCAAAGGGATTCAACATGAATAGGATAGGGGAAAACACACACAACAGAATCCCAAAGGGATTCAACATGAATAACCCCATATGCAATATGGGGAAAAGGGAGATGAGGGAGAGGGGGGAGCGGAGAGCGGAAAAGAGGAAAACCCCACTCTCAACCCTAAAAGGGTTGAATCACAACAAATACTTTTCATCATAAGCAACACCATGCTCTTTAAGTAATTCAATATATTCCTCCTTATAGGTTTTCCTCCTGTGATGCTCTTCTTGGTTTTTTATGTAATTAATCAAAATATCTTTTCTATCTATTGAATATGTAAAAGCTCCATATCCATTTTGCCACCCTGTAAAATCAGGGAAAAGGTTCTTCTCCTTTATATACTTGGAACTCGCAAGTTTGATATCCTTTATCAAACCGGCAAGGGAAACCGACGGATGAAGGTGTGTAAGTATATGTATATGGTCTTCTACTCCATTGATTTGATACAAATGACATTTTTTGTTTTGAAGTATTCCCCAAATATATTGGAATAGCTCTTTGCGTGTTCCTGCAGTGAGTGTTCTTTCACGGTTTTTAGTGCTGAACACGATTTGATAAAGGATTTGTGTGTAGGTACTCATTGTTGTTGTTTTTCCTCTTCCACCGGTTTCATCGGTGGCTATTTTCCACCGATTTTATCGGCGGTTATTCATATTGAATCCCTTTGGGATTCTGTTGGTTTGTTTTTCTCCTACATCCACCGATTTCATCGGTGGATAATCATATTGAATCCCTATGGGATTCTGTTGGGTGGCTGCATCTCACTTCCTACTCCTCTCACTTTCCCCTTCGTAAACAAACCTACCGTATATTTTCCATACAACTCAAAAATAGAAGCACCATACGTTAGATTCGTTGCCAAAGCAAACTACGAGATATCTCCCAAAATACAAAAATTTAAAGGCATTCCAAACCCACACTCCGTCACAGTATCCCCAATCGCAGCAGAGCAATTGCACTTTTTTTCATTTCTAATGGAACTAAACAACCCTACACAAAGTATCATTAGAAAGCTAAATGCAGTGATTCAATTTTTTCACTGTACTCTGAAAGCCATTTGTAGAATCCTAGAAATAGAGCACGTCAGTGTTGCTTCTGAGAAACGGACGGCTTCTACTTTGAATCAAAAAACTGTAAAGTTTTTTACACAGAATTACGTGCATTGTGATAGATGTATTAAAACAGTGTTGTTATATGCAGACGCGATGGTAAATTGGGATTCATTAGTTTCTGTTTACCTGCATTTCCACCACTATTATCGTGAATAAAGACATGAAACATATATACTATTATTTGTCAATCCTTACTGTTGTTATAGTTCACATTGTACCTGCAACAGCGCAGTGGACACAATGCGGACCCTACGGTGGTAATGTAAATTGTTTGGCAGCAATAGATTCTACTGTTTTTACAGGTACATCAGCCGGAGATATATTCCGTTCAACTAATAAAGGGGTTAGTTGGTCAATAAACCGAAGGCATATTACGGAAAACAGCGTAACAAGTTTTGAAGTGATGGATGAATATATCTTCGCAGGTACATACGGCGGTGTATATTATTCTTCGGACATGGGGTATTCGTGGAATTCTACAAATAATGCGGATTTGAACGGTGCGAGTGTGTATTCCCTTGTAAAAGGAGACTCAGCCATCTATGCAGGAACCTCTTCAGGTGTATATGTTTCTTCCGACAGAGGCAAAAATTGGAAACCGTTTAATAATGCGAACATTGCAAATACTCATGTTTTTTCGCTTGCGATAAGTGGAGCTTTATTTTGTGCAGGGACTGACAAAGGTCTGTTCCTATCCACCAATAAAGTGAGTAATTGGGATAATATTAGCACAGGTTTAAACAATAATACTCAAGTAAAATCAGTGACAATACTGGGAACAGTTATTATTATAGGTACAAAAAACGGCGGGTATCTTACTAAAAACTATGGAACAGTATGGGAGCCATGTACAGGACTGCAAAATCTTGATATTCGGTCGTTACTTGCGTTAGGGTACTATGTGTTTGCGGCTACGGACGGCGGTATCCTTCTTTCAAGTAATTACGGTAATAGCTGGAATAATAAAAGTACCGGGCTTGACAATACCATTACATCGGCTATCGCTACAAATAGTACGAATATGTATGCCGGTACCGAAGGCGGTGTGTTTTCCTCTGATAATTATGGAGAAACCTGGAGTGCTTCCAGCGAGGGACTCGCAAATACATACATTTGGGCTATGGTAGCAAGCCGCGACAGTCTGTATGCAGCAGCAGGCAGTACGGGAGTATTTCTTTCTACCGATAAAGGTGACAGTTGGATTTCCAGAAATAGGGGCATGAGTGGTAATTATGTGAATGCTTTGTGTGAACTCAATTCTACACTGTATGCAGGAACAAATATCGGCTTGTACCGGTCAACCAACAAGGGTGCTCAATGGTTAAAAGTTAATATGGGCGTGAAAGACCCTAACCCTAATATATCTCTTTTGGCGGCGATTGGTACTGATATTTATGCAGTAATACTCGGAGGTGGTTTATATCGTTCCGAAAATTACGGACAGTACTGGGAGGATGTAAGTAATGGCATCGAAAACTTTTATATAAATTCAATAGTAGCAAACGGTTCGGATGTTTATATAGGGACTCAAGGTGGCGGAGTGTATCTATCTAGCCACAACGACTCAAGCTGGAAGAGAGTAGATACGGGACTGACCCTCAAGCGCGTGTATTCGTTTGCAATACACGAACAGTATTTGTTTGCAGGTACAGCAACCGGTATATTTTTCTCAACGGATAAAGGACAGAACTGGACTGTGGCAGGTTGGGGGCTGGATAATGCCACAATTTGGTCGTTGAAGGCGGTCGGTACGAAACTGTTTGCGGGAACATCAACAGGGGTGTTTGTCTCTACAAATAACGCTCTTAATTGGACGAGGATTGATGCCGGCATGACAAACAGCACTGTGTATTCGTTTGCAGTAATCGGCGACAATCTTTTTGCAGGAACGAAGGGTTCGAGTGTATGGAAACTTGACGTTACACTTGTGGGTGTATCCGAGGAGACCGGTATTCAAGAGCATGATAATTCACAGCTTATGTATTACCCTAATCCCGCAACAAACACGCTGACAATAGACCGAAGCAAATTATCAAATTTCAATAATCAACACCCCGTGACCTATATCATCACAACTCTTACCGGAGCGAAACTGCTGGAATATGAGCAGAATGCCACACAGTTTACTGTGCCGGTCGGAGAGCTTGGAAGCGGGGTGTATTTTTTGACGGCGGTGCAGGGGGGAGCAAGAGCGGTTGGGATGGTGACGGTGACGGAGTGAGTTTCTCTACACAACAAAAACAAAAGGCAGGGAAAGAATTTCTTTTCCTGCCTTTATGGTGTTATACTTGAATTCAAGTATAACACCCATCCATACCTTCATACAACCCTATTCAATCACAAATTGACCACTGCTAACCGATTCACCCTTCGCATTTTGAAATACATACAAATACATTCCTTTAGAAAATTTGACAGTAGAGAACTGCATCGTCTGAGCCGTAATATTTGAATCAAAAACACGATTGCCGAGTACGTCAATCAGGGTGAATTTACGTGCATCAAGATTAGTATTTATCACAGTAAATGACCCCGAAGCAGGATTTGGATAAACACCCGATTGTAAAGCACCTGCCGATGGTTCGTCAACACCAACCGTTGAAACAACTGAATACGTGGCACTCTTCACCTGTCCGCTACCGGTCATTTCGAGCGTTGCTACCGGGAAATTCTTTTTTACCCACCATTCGTAGGTAGTGGTAGATGTAGTTGTAGGGGGCAAGCCGGCATATGTCCAGTTTCCGTCCATGTACATAAACATACTATCTACTTTGGTTTGCGTTGTTTTAACACGCAAGGAATTGTATGTACCAATCGGTGTAGTAACATTTCCCCAGCCATCAACCAAACTTGTATACGTGATTGTAGATACTAATCTTCCTGAATCGGGTGGCGGAGGTATAAGCCCGAACTGCATTGTTTGCTTTGTAGTTCCTGAAAATGCTGTATTAAACGTTGCCGGAAAAGTGAGTTTAGTGAGAGCAGGTGTATAGGGCACAATCATAATATCCGGCGGCATAAACACACCGCACATACCAAGCACTCCAAGGGTTGATGAAGTAATGGAAATATATTGGTATCCGTCAAAGTTCGGGAAAACAACCGCATAGGTCGCCCCCGGGAAGCTGCCTGAACATCCTACTCCTGAAGGGTTTAGGAATCTCATTGTATCCTGAACATCCATACCGATAGCAGCTAAATTCCATGTCTGATTTGCACCGGGATTTCCGGGAGAGATACCCGTTAAATTGGTAGTATCTTGTATTTGAATAACGTTTATACCGTTCCAATTGGAAAAATCATCGGCGGTAATTGTAATTTGTGCTGTGGAGGGCAATGCGAACCATAGCATAAAACTGCAGAATAGTAATGTAGTTTTCATAATAAATACCTCAATATTCCTACTCGTTTGGCTTTTCGGATACCGCCTCGTTTATTAACGTGGTAACTGATCTCCACTCGACAAACGGTTCACTTTTATTAAGAGATACATCAGTCAATGAACCTAATCAGATTATGTTGTCCAAAATTAATGAATAGGATTTTCAACAACTATGACTTATATCATGTTGTTGAAATATGGTGGGAAATGGGGTTGTTTTTCAGCGATATATGTTCTCTTGGTGCTTATAGTGTACGTCTTCCATTCTTTACGTATGCAGACGGTAGTGTGATTGAGTTTGAATTGTGAAATGAAATTTACTGTTTCAATTGAAGGAATGGCGAGCGGGGTGTACTCGCTGACTGCCGTGAGTGGGGGGAATAGGGCGGTGGTGATGGTGCGGGTGGTGGAGTAAGATATTTTTTTGGGTTCCCTGCGCTCGGGTTTCCAAGCTTGCGTCTGCGGTCACCCGTTGCCGTCTGAGCAGCGGGTTCAAGGGAATCGTGTATGCTTTTGGCTCAGATGGTTTGCAGCTCCACAGGAGCGGAATAGTAATATTACCCGAAACTATTAATCCATCTTTTGTTTTCGTACAGGGTTGAACGGCTTACTCTATTTGACGATTTGGTTTTGAGCAATTGCTTGATAGTATCATATACTTGTTCAGGCATTTGCTGGCTTATCGTAACTTTATTGATAGCGGATAATGGAACTTCCAGTTCAAGACAGTTTTTGATAGAATCACCCTCCCAAATAGCCCTGTATTCTTGTTCGCATGAGTACGGTCTTCGTTTTGTAAATGGCATTTCCAAAAGGGGAATGCGTGTTCTTTCTGCTTCAAGAATCGTTTTGTAGGAAACCTTGCCATGCCGCAAGCCGGGTGTAGCATCAAAAATTTCAAAAAGAGCTTTTGCGTTAAACTCAATACAGCAGCCGCTTGAACCATCGGCATACGTTTTCCAATGATGGATGGTTTCCGAATCGTGGGTAAAGCAGAGGGCAAACAGGTTGTTAATTGCTTTTTTTCGTTTATAGGCAAGGATAACCTCCGTATCGTTTCTATCATCCCAAGTATGTGGGTCGAGCAAAACGAGTTTTTGCCGTAGCAAGAGGTCTAATAAAACAGGTAATGTTGTGAAGCGGTTTAGTTTGTAGATGGTGCTGCTCATTGGGTTGTAAATACTATATTATTACAAATACTTCTTCATTATCGCTTGCTTTTGGGATGCAGCAGAGCTTATTATCTGCTGTGCGGTTGCTATCTGTTGCTCTAAGATTTCTATTTCTGCTACTATTTCTTGCTGGACAGATAAAGGAGGGACGGGTATCCTATAGTTTTCATAAAATGATGCAGGTACTCTACGATGTCCACTAGATCCTGTGAAATTCTGTTCAGCTTCTTTACGGACTATATCACGATTTAGTATGTAAAACATATAGTTGTTTAGTATACCTTCTTTTGCTCTTATTACGTGAAACTCAGAACTTCCCATTGCTAAACCATTGCTTAAACCTTTAGCAATCGCACATTTGCCATTTTCCATGCAAGGGGTTATTTTGGCAATAATAATATCATTCTCTGCAAAATATGTATAGCTTCCTTTCTTTAATTCTTTTAACGGTCTATCTACTTTTCCAATAATAAATCCTTGATCACTTACCGATGCCATTTCAACGAATGAGACTTTAATGTTCTCATCTATATTTCTTATTTCCACTTTAGAAGGGTTAATATTAGCAACTTCAGAAATTTTCTTTTCATGAAATTTTCCAAAAATATCTAATATTATATTCTCAATTGCATCCTTATTGCTTATTATCTCATGCTTTGCAGCACTTTCTGCTTGGTCTACTATTTCACATTCAGCGACAATTTGAGATTGAACTGATAAAGGTGGTAGAGGAATTTTGATTTCCCTTAAATCGTCTATAGAAATTGCTTCAAATGTAGTTTGGGCATTTCCTTTAAATAGATACTTATTTTGATTAATAAATTCAAATAAGAATCTTTGTAAAACTCCATTTTTACCTCTTATTGCTGCAAGACCTCTGCCAATACAAATTTTATCAAAAGGGTTTAGATTTACATCTCCTACGGGAGCACGAACACTCATTAGAATATCATTTTTTAATGATTCTTTAGTGATTTTAGAACTCCACACCGTAGGTGATTCTAAAAACATTGAACCAAAGTCCTTCTTTCCTTGATAAAATGGCAATCCATTTTGTAACTCATTGTAAAACTCAGATTCAGGAGATTGACCTGCAATAATTTCCGAAATATTTCCGAGTTTAATTAAATCCCACTTACTTTCAGCCATTCTATTCTTTTTTGGCGACAATGAAAAGGCTTTATTAAAATCTTTTCGTGAAAAGTCCAATAAATCTTCAAGTGGAGAAAAAGAAATAAAGGGTTGTAAATGTTCAGGAACAGTAAATTGATTTCCTTGAAAATTTTGTTGAATATAATAATTTATCTTATCACTATTCAGCACATTATTTGGGTCAAAGAGTGGTGTAATAATATCGTTAATAACTTCCCCCCCATTATATTTAATACCTTCTTGTCCTTTTGAACCACTCCATTCATAGCCAAGAAATTGTTTCTGTTCTTTATTATCTGATGGACTTTTTACAACTAATACTTTCTGAGGATTGCTTTCAGCTAAAATAAAGTAATAAAGTTTATCCCTTTCTATCTCACGTATATATTGCACAAGTCTTTTCTTTAGTTCTTCTTGCTGTTCCTCATCCTTTTTATTTCTGAAAAATGCCTTCTTTTTAAGATTAACAATTTCAGAACTTTTATCAAAGTCAGCTTTATAATCCTTAAACATTTCAAATTCAAAAAGTGGTTCAATTGAATTGAGGTTTTCTCGTGATACGTTTAATAATTTCTTGTATTCTTCGTAGGGAATTTGGATATGGTCACAGTATCTCCGAATCAAATATAAATCTTGATATTCTACAAGATCACTATCACCTTCACGGATACCCTCGAAAAAATCATCTACTCTATTGAGATAATGAACTGCCGGTTCCGGTTGCTGCGGTTTTCTGCGGAGAAAAAGGACTACAGTATTTGTACCTGTTTTACCGAATGTTCCGCTACCGAGCTCAACAATAGCAATAATATCAAAGTATTTAAGCAGAATCTCCCGCGTTCCTATATGGGTAGCATCTGTATTAGAGAGTACGGACGACGGCACAATAATACCTGCTACACCATTAAGAGCAAGCAATTGTTTTGCACGTTCTATGAAAAAGCATTGAATGTTCTTATTGCCGAGGTCAAGCGAAGGAGTAAATAGAGAGTATTTTGCCCGTTGCTTTTCGTCTAAAGTTTCAAGGAAATCCTCGACCGCAAAGGGTGGGTTAGCAACCAAAACATCAAACTTTGGAAGTTTGCCGAATTTTTCGATGGCAAGATCATCGAGAGCATCGGCATCTAAAATCTTTATTTCATCCTGTCCGTACATAAAGGCAGAGATTTTAGCAACTTTTGCAAGTCGGTCTTCTTTCTCGATACCGTATATATCTTTGTAATAATCAGATGGTTCTGTCTGTTTGTATTGCTTAATATAAGGTTTTATCTGAGTTGCATATTCATTCAAGAAATGACCCGCACCACAAGCAAAGTCTATTGCTTTAATAGTTTCTGATGATTGCTGAATCATTGTTTCCAATGGAAGTGACATTACAATAAATTTACACACAGGTACAGGTGTAAAGAATTGACCTTCAGATTGTTTGATGCTATTATCAAGAAAATACTCGAACATATCACCAAGAAATTGATTTTGTTCTTTAGTTTTAAGGCGTAGCCCTTGCCACATCTGAACAATCTCAATCAAGATTTTTACATTCTTTCTAAAAATATCTTCGTTGAAAATATCAGTAAATGCAAAAGCATTATTTGTAAAAAATTTAAGGTCTCTGAAATACTTTTCAATTTGTTTTTTAGTGGCGTTCCTTTTATTCTTTACTGTCCAAAAAGCTGATTCTATTTGTTCGTTACTTATGTATGTTATTTCTTGCCCGAGGAACTGCTTCATACCTGTTTTATAGAGTTCCTGTAAGCGGTCCACAAAATCAAAATAATTATCATTTGCGATGCCTTTCCAGTAGAATTTAAGGTCAGCTTTGTTTTCTTTTTCATCAACAATTTTACAAAGAAACAGATTCACCAATACTTCAAAAGCATTTTCTTTCCGTGCTATATTATGCTTACGAAGTATAGTACGGAAAAGGTGATATTTTCCTTTCTTGTCGGTTGCATCAATTGGTCTTGTATCATTTTCGAGAGTGTATTTATCTTTACCGATTTGGTAAGGTTGGATATTGTCCTCAAAAATTCCATTTTCAGTATATTCCAACTGATATGTGTCTTTCCACACTTCGTATCGTTCCCTTAGATTCTGGGCATTCTTGAACGATTTTAATGTGTCGTTTTGCTCTAATATTTTCGGGTTGTCTTTATGTGAAATAATACGATGGGAGACTTTAATTTCTTTCGTTGATTCAATGAAATCCGAAGCATAGATACATAGGAACTCAGTATTAGGTATTTGTTGTGTATAGCTGAACAGTTGACCACCATCAATATATGTGTCCTTCCATGCTTTATCAAATTCTCTACCCTCTGTCTTACATTCAATTAACAGAAGCGGATGCCCTGAATGGTTGCTTACTAAAATGTCTGCCCTACCTCCACTTGCTCCATGTCCTAATTTCCATTTTGGCTCAAGCTCGATATGTTCAGGTTTATATCCCTTTTTTAGAAGACGATGTACACATTCAAAAACGACAAAATTCTCATTTGATGAAAAGCTCGTAGTAAATTCACCATTGACTTTCAAAGCAGATGGATAATGTAATTCTCCTTTATCAAAATCTACGCGGAGAAAGTTATCTATTGCATCGAAGTTCTTTGTAAATATTTTGCCTTCTTTAGTAAATTCGAGAGAAAGAAGAAGTTCTTGCAAGTTTTCTTTATTGATCATTACAAAATAACTGTGATAGTTTTTAGTTTCTGACAGGTATCCATTGCGTCATTGTGTACATTACTGCTATTCTACTTCTAATCTACGAAATATCCCCCCAAATACAAAAATTAAAAGCAGCATGGCACAAAACACCTGAATGTACTAAACACTCGAAGGAATTGCAAACGGGGTATATTCACTAACTGCCGAAAACGGTGGAAAAAGGACGGCTGTGATGGTAACGGTAACAGAGTAAAAAAAATACTCATTATAATAAACCATAAAGAATAGTAAAATAGAACACTTACTGGCGCGCCAAAATGCGCCTGTGTTTTTTGTGTGACAGAACCGTACATTCTGTGTTATTATTGTTAACTTTAGGTTGATACTTACTAAACATTTCAACCTTTCACTATTTCATTATACTATATAAGGTAAAACCATGGCAAACGTAAAATACTCACTCGCCTCACTTGTATTACTTCTCGTTTTTATTACTACTACAAACGCTCAGTGGGTGCAATCAAACGGTCCGTATGGTGGTAATGTAAGTGCAATTGTTAAAAGCGGTTCAATGATATTTGCGGGTCTTGAAACTCCATATATTACTACCTCTTCAACGGATTTCGGCGGATTCTACAAGAGTAGTGACCAGGGAGAACATTGGGTTAGGAGTGATGCGGGGATACGCAATAAAAACATATCAATGCTTACGGCAATCGATTCTATAATTTTGGCGGGAACTAACGATGGAATGTATCGCAGCACAGATAATGGCAACTCATGGAGCGAAGTAAACCAATTAAAGGGTATCCCTATTTATTCAATGGATGCTAATGAATCCGAAGTGTATACACTGGTTCAAATTACAGGAGATCAGTCGGGGTTATACAGAAGTACTGATAAAGGGGAGAGTTGGAAATTGATTGAATATCCTCCACATATGTTTACTTCTCTTGCTATGGTTGGATCTGCTGTGTTTGCATGTTCAAAATTTAAGGGTGTTTTTAAAAGTACGGATAGCGGAAATACCTGGAATCAAATAAGTGATGGTGTAGGCGAAAATGTAAGGTCTATAAAAGCTTGCGGAACATCAGTATTCGCGTTTGTAGATAATACTGTTTTCCGTTTGGCTTACAATGAATCGGTATGGAAAGAAGTAAACAAAGGGTTGCCCAATAGTGAGGTGCGAACCGTTTCAGCCGGAAAATTTGCAATTTATGCTGTTTGCCCGGACAGCGCAAATCTTGATAACAAAGTTTACAAAAGTACCGATAACGGGGATAACTGGACAAAATTAAGCGTGCAAGTACCACCGGAAACTATACATTGCATCGAAGAAATCGGGGAGAACCTATTTGTAGGGACAAGATTCAACGGAATATATCGAAGTAGTGTTTCCGGTGGTGAGTGGTCACTTTCAAATTTAGGATTGGCAATGAAAAATATTACGGCTTTACATGTAATCGGCTCTACATTATTTGCCGGGACTCTCGACAGCCGTGTATATCGCAGCACCAATAATGGAAACAGTTGGGATTTATTTACAGTACTTGGATTTAAAACACAGGTAAGAAGCTTTGCTTCGAGTCCAACTTCGTTGTTCATCGGTAATAATAGCGGAGTATTTCGCTGCACGGAAACTGACGGCAACTATACAAGAGTAGATTCCGGAATATCAAGCAAAAATTGCTTGGCATTATGTACTAAAGACGATAATCTGTTTGCAGGTACTTTTTCCGGTGGTATATTTCGAAGCACAAACAATGGAGATAGTTGGAGTACATTCAATCAAGGTTTAACTGATAGTAACGTTCATTGTATTATAACGCGAGGTGCTACTTTATTTGCAGGTACTCAAAATCGTGGAATATTTCGATGTTTTAACTTACAAAATGGATGGGAGCAAATGAATAACGGATTAACTGATTCGAATGTAAATTGCTTACTTGAAAAAGGGCAGGATGTTTTTGCAGGTACGCAAACCGCTATATTCAGAACCACAGATTTGGGGGAATCGTGGGTAAACGTAAGCTCTGGCTTGGATATAAAAAACGGGGTTGTATCGTTATCAAAAGTGGGGACATCTCTTTTTGCAGCTATGCTAAATCAAGGAGTGTATAGAAGCTCTGATAATGGAGCAAGTTGGTCACTGTTCAATGGTGGGCTGCCTATCAGATCTGTCCTGGCACTTGCTTCGATAGACAAGATACTATTTGCAGGAACCTCCAGTTCAAGTGTCATGAAAACCGATATTAGTACAGTTGGAATACCGGAGGTGGAAATTCCTCCTGTGGGTCTTGTGTGCTACCCAAACCCGACCACCAACACCCTAACAATAGACCGCACCTCCCTCCAATTTCCCGAAAACACACCTGTCCATTACACACTCTCAACCATCATAGGCGGGAAGGTGATGGAGTTTGATAATAGTGAATTGCGTTTTACTGTTTCGCTTGATGGGATGGCGAGCGGTGTATATTGTTTGACTGCACAAAGTGGAGGCAATAGGGCGGTTGTGATGGTGACGGAAGAATAACCCTTATTTCTTTTTGGATTCCTTGCGCTTGATTTCCGAGTGGCAGCTTGCGGTCACCCTTGCCGTCTAAGCAGCGTTAAATTCCATTTATTTTTAGATAAATTATTTAGAAAAAAAAACAAGAATATTTATCTAGTAATAAATTTCCTTTTTTGTATGAATATAAATTCGTAAGTTGGTTTTAGAAAATATCGGTTGTATCTAATTGCTCTAACTCTCAATCTGAAACTAGCACTTTCTTAACTACAGTGAGTTTTGCAATGCTCGCCCTGCTGCCAAAAAAAGCGGGGCGCGTTTCTTTGCGTTCATTGTAGGGTATGTGCTAGTACCTTGATTGGGGCGTTATTGAAATTGCGCCCTTTTTTTATGCCCAAAATTTACAAATCCCCAAAAATAGAGTAATAAATGAGTAATGGACGAATGCAATTACTTTGTAATTTCGTACAAAATAAATTTGTTATGTTCTATTTTATCTAAGGTGTACCATGCGTATCTTTTTTGCTTTCATACTATCAGCCCTCATTGGTTTAACTTCAATACAAGCACAAACTAAAACATACGATATTAAATACTCACAAAACACTGAAGATGATCCGTCAGTTTATGTAGACTTCCTGCAAATATCACCGACACGAATTATTGCAACCGCAGGTGCACCATACGGATACACAATCTTTGTTATTCTCAATACAGACGGAATGATAGAATACAAATGGAAATCTCCATTTATTACAGGGAGTTCTGGTTTTTACCGCTATGATTACCAAAGTAACACTATAGTTTTCTTAATAACTGAAAACATATCAAATTCAACATCTACCGAGCAACTTCATCTAGTCCTTTTGGATTCTAACCTTGTAATGAAAAGTAATGTAATATTGGATTCAACTGTTACGGGTATACCAACTGTATTTGATAAAAATCATATTAAATTTAAAGGTATTACACTTAGAGACTCAAGTTTGCTTTGGATGTCATATAAATACGACAATACTGAAACTAAACCGCAGGAACAGATTGCATTGCATATCTCTAAAGATGGGCGTATTATTAATAAAACATCCTTATTTGATACATCAAGATATATAGTTCATTATCCATTATTTCAAATGCAATCCGGAAAAATATTATATAGGACTTCAACCTATTTCCCTAAAAAAACATACCCTGTTAATTCATTACAAACCTCGGATACATCTTTTCAATTTATCTTGCAACCAAGTATTGACAGCTTGAATGAGTCAACAAATGCAAATTTTATATCTACAAAAGACACAGGTATTGCTTTAGCGTTTTATAGAGGAAGCATGGCTACTGTAATTAAATACGATAAAAATTTTGAAAAAAAATGGACAGCCAACGTACCGGCTGGTGATGCCAATAGATCTTTATATCTTATTGAAAGTCGTAATGGAGGGTATTATATAGCTACCTCAGGATATGATTCCGAATATATTGCCAGCCATCCTGAATTTAAAGATTACCCCGAATGTTTTGAAGATATTATTCTGAGCCGAATTGACCCGTCAGGTAATATTGTTTTTAGCGCGTATTATGGAACTGGAATGTGTAATGAGCAACCGTACGGTATGATGGAAGATTATACTGATGGAGGAATTATTATCTCCGGAAGTTATAATATGCCAAAAAATAATTCACCTTGCGAATCGCTTTGTCAAGACATGGATATTAATTGGCTGTTCAAAGTGGATTCATTAGGTGAGCCAGCCAAACGAATTGCTGTAACAGGAATCGAAGAGAAAACAGGCAACGCAAATAATGTGCGAATATTTCCTAATCCTGCGTCGGGAACATTGACGGTAGATTTTGGTCGAACGGGATACTTTACTACTCTTGAAATTGTGGATATTAGCGGTCGTGTTTTCCAAACAACACCTTTAGAAAATAAAATAACAACTGTCAATGTTGATATTTCCAATCTTGCATCAGGCAATTACTTTTGCCGCTTGCGAACACCATCCTATTTCATTGCACGTCCATTTATAATTCAGAGATAACTATTTCTTAGACCTTCAAGGTTTCCGAAAACCTTAAAGGTCTTTTACTTTTTATTATCTTTTTGAGGAGTCCGTTCTATGAAGCCACATCACTTTCCGCCATTGCATAGAGTAATCTATGCTGCCCTACTTTTTGTTTGTATGGTCTCTCCCGTGCTTTTTGCACAGGTAAACTTAGTACCGAATCCAAGTTTTAAGAGTTACTTTCATCTTCCTGTGGCTCATGACATAAATCCTACCAATGATATAGGTCAGCATTGGATTACCCGTTTGAATGTAGCACCATATTCACCAACGTATTTCACTGATCCGGTTAATATCAATTGGTTCAGAGCCAATCAGGCGACACCTGATTATTATCATTCCAAAGCAGGTTTTCCAATAAGTGCAAGTGATTCGAATAGAGGTGTACGAATACCTCAAAATTGGGGACAAGAAGAAAATTTATGGGGTGCTTCGGGAATATTCGACAGTGCCTACGCAGGAATTTCAATTGTCAGATTTAAAGATGCAAGTGCAGGAAGCCCATTAGGAACATACGATTATCACGAGTTTCTTGCCGTCAAATTATCAAACCGCCTTAGCAGTGGCAAGGAATACTTGGTACAGTTCAGATATGCGCTACCGGAATACGATAATACTAATGAAAAGAAACAGGATGAAGAAAATCGTAAACCAGCCGAATACTATCTTGAAAAGTTAGGAGTTGCTTTTGCACCAAACACAGGTTTTCTTGAGTATGATAATCACAATCGTTGGTGGTCGCAAGGGGTAGGCAGCAACTTCAATGCCTTGGGTATGGCAATAGACGAATGGAATTACGTAGAAGTACGTAATTTACAGTATGTAGCCCCCGGTGAATGGAAAACATTTGAATCGCGTTTTATTTGCTGGGACAGTACGTTAGAATATATGATTATTGGAAATTTTGACAGGCGAATGGATTTGGATGATATTAGCCCAATGCCAGGTATTTTAACACCTCCTGACAGTGCTAGTTCTTATCAATTTTATTTTTTCATAGACTCGGCAGTAGTCAAAGAAATAGAGACGGGTTCTTGCAATTGCACCAGCATTTATGTAAAAATGTCCTACCGTGATTCTACGCTTGAAGCATCCAATCCTGACCACTGCTGTTTTATCGCAACTATAGCTCCAACTGCAATGAGTTGTGATTTTTCGGCTGTTCGCGTTTCAAAAAGCGGTATTCCCATTTCCGACCCGCCAATTACAAATTTCGGGCATATAGTCACCGATACAGAGCAGGTACAGGTCTCGCTCTGTATAGAAAAACGCGAGGACGAAGAAAGTACCGTAGTCACTTTTGAATTTCTTGATGAAGACAGCATTGTAGTCTGCACTCAAACAGCGTACGTAAATTGTAACTGTGAATGCGGTCATTTACAGCGACAATGGGGCAATATAAGCGTTTTGCGTGAAGAGGTTGCAAGTGACAGCGGGCGGTGCTGCTGGGAGTACTCTGTGGTTAACAAAGGGAGTTGTGACTTCCTTCCGTCAACCTCAACGTTGAATGTAAGCTGTTCGGATAGTAATGGCTTCGAGAAGGGTTTCTTCACTACTTTTTCTCCTTGGATACAATCTGACAGTCTTGGAGTTCGTAAGTATTCTTCAAATCAGGGGTTTCTACACAGCTCAGAAACAACCCCATTCGTTACAAAAGTTTTCAAAGTTTGTATTAACCCTCAAGCGGCTGGACTCCCTAATCCATTGCTAACTATTGGATTTTCACCGGATTCAAATTATTACCAACAATCGTATTGCCGCAATTACAGTGAATATCTGTCATGTATTGAATCAGAAAATTGCTGCGACAAACTCAATATAGAACTTAGACCATATTCACATAATTCTCATGATTGCGCATTCGACCTTATTCTCAGCAACAAAGGTAGTACGTCTAAATGCAAAGTATTCGGAGTTCGTCTTATGGGTGATAACGGTGATACACTCTATACATTAAACCCCCAAAGCCAAGCATTAAATTTGGATAAGCCCAAGCAGATTTGGTATCATAACTTAGGCGCATGCGCAATAGTATTTGGAACGGGACAACCTTCCTTAAGCGACGAAGCATTTATAATTGAAATACTTGATTCCACTGGTACAGTAAAATGTACAGTACGTGATACTATCCACTGTTGCATTCAGCAATCAAGCCCATCAAAATCTTCACATGAAGATAATACTCCTGAACCTGTTGAATTACCCCTTGGCGGTATGATTACGCAAACGTCAATAGTTGGTAACACTTTAAATTATTCCCTAAAAAATATGGGTGACGCTCTCGGTGCAACAATTAGACTTTCAGACTTGAAAGGAAATGCACTTCTGCAAAGGCAAGTCAATTTACCAAAAAGTAATAGTTCTGGAGAGTTTGACATTACACAACTGGCTAACGGCACATATTTTCTAAGCGTACAAAGTGATTTATGGCAGACGGCTCGGCAGATTGTGATTGTCCGTTAATATTATAATTCTACGCAATAAAAACAACAATAGCCCGCGAAATCTTCACGGGCTATCGTAATTCTAT
Organism: uncultured Chitinophagaceae bacterium; assembly: GCA_964527785.1. Taxonomy (GTDB): domain Bacteria; phylum Bacteroidota; class Ignavibacteria; order Kapaibacteriales; family UBA961; genus JADJXV01. The sequence goes on along the minus strand of CAZGNO010000043.1, from coordinate 1,204 downwards.
ACTAAACCGACTAACGGGACACAGACTCGTACTACCGTTTCGTTGGTCATAGAAGGAAGATTGGGAAATTTCTATGTTTCTGATACCGTTAATGCCAATCTAACAAATCGGTTATATATAGAAACTATCTGATTCAGGTCAGGTCGGTTGTTACAACCGACCACCCTACACTGAACCTTAAAATGCTTCTTTTACTATATATTTTTTTTGTACGTGCAAATGGTCTAATTGTGACTCGACTGCATCCATCATCGGAGGCGGACCGCATACATAAAAATATTGGTCAATAATACCGCCGCTTTTTTCCTTGAGGAATTCTTCGGTAATATGTCCGTAGGAATATCCTTCCAATTTCTCGTCTGAAAGTATATTGATAAAATTATCACCCAATAAAGTTTTAAACTCCGATTCAAGAATAATATCTGCCCTTGTTTTATTGGCAAAAATAAGTTTATTATTATCTAATTCATTTTTAGACTCAAGGTATCTGAAAATAGAAATAAACGGGGTTACTCCTGCACCACCCGCAATAAACACTCCTTCGGCTTTGTAGGCGATTGCTCCGAATACTTCATGTACAATCAACTCGTCATCCGCCCGCAGCGAGAGGAGTTCATTCGTAACACCATTGCGCGACGGGTAAGTCTTGATAGTAAATTCCAGATAGTCTTTGTCCGGCAAACAGGTAAATGTAAACGGTCGGAGATTATCCTCCCAACCCTCTTTATTAATCGAAACATCCGTTGCCTGACCCGGAACGAAAATGTAGTTGCGCGGTTTTTCCGTAACAATCTGCAGTACGTCGTGAGTGACACTGCGAATGGATTGTATTTTTACATGATGCTGTTTCATTGTGCTGTTGATTTGTTGAATGAGAATAAATGTTTCACACCACTCTCTTCAAACGTTTTTAAACGAGATTGGTTGATTTAAGTAAGTAAGGGGACAAAAATAATCGTATTATTCGAATAGCTGTCATTCAGATGGAGTCTTCGACTGAAGAATCTCAGCTATGCACTACAAAAACTGGACTGAACAGCATACGGAGATTCTTCGCTGCCGCTCAGAATGACTGAACTAAATTTAGCAATTTAATCTGTCCCAGTACTTGGTAGAACAGAATTAATTTAAAAATCAAAGTTCTGTCATACTGAGTTCCAGATAGTCGCCGAGCCGCCTACAAAATAATACAATGACATAAAAA
>CAZGNO010000042.1:0-31985 GCA_964527785.1 uncultured Chitinophagaceae bacterium | reverse complement strand
GTTGTGCCTGTTGCTGTGTTCCAGCGGAGGGTGTGGTCGGTGGGGTTGGGGTAAAGCTGCAAACGGGTAACTAAGGGCTGCTCTGCTACGCTATTCACCTGTTCTTTTAGGTAGATTTTGTAGAGTTGGGGTTGTGTAAAGTAATATTCATTATTAATGCTTTTTTCAGTTTTAAGCCTTACATACATTATCGAATCATCTGCATAGATTATCTGACTATATGTTATACTTGAATCTGTTCCAGATACTGTAGGATAGTCAAATCTACTGTTGGGGAGTAAAAACTTCTGAATATTTCCTATGGTATCAATTGAATAAATCAAAAACTTATTAAATTCATCTGTATTTGTTTTGCTGTTACACAGACAGTAATACCCTTTCTTACCGTTTGCATATTCACCCTTTATTTCCACATCCTTTAAATGCTTATCAATAAAACCAAAATTTACTGGACTGTCTGACATTATACCATGCCGAGGGGAAGAATAGAGATAGGTGGACAGGTCTCTTTTAAGAAAAAACTGTCCGTCATTATTCCTTCTGGGTAAGGTTATTGTATCTGAGATTCTGTTTATGTTCGTTTTGGTTAGAAGCAGTGTATATGCTTCCTTTGTGTAATCGCCGTTCAAAGGAACCGTCCAATACTCTCTCTTCACTCCTACAATTACTGTTGAACTGTCAATAGGAACTACCTCCATTGAGTTGTTATAGGTTTGTCTGTTTTGCGACAACTTATGCCCTCGAGCTACAGTGAGAATTCCTCTAGTATCTATGATATCTCCGTACTTGTTTCTACTGGATAAAGAAACATTTACTGGCTTATAGGTATAATTATTATATGTAAATTCAGGGTCAAACTGATATTCAGTTATAAAAGCCAAAGATGGGGAAACGACAGAAGTATTGACAAGGTCAGCATTACTTAAGATTGTATCCAACAATAAAGAGTCCCCATAATTAAATATCCATTTCATGGTTTTTCTGAACGGTGAATAAGCGTTTGTATATCCTAAGATTATTTTAAAGTTATAAGAACTTTGATAGAGGTCATCAATTTTCCACTTTTCTTCAGTTAGCTGTTTTTTGGACGTAATTTTGTTGCTTTCATCATAGAAATAGATCGTAGGAAGGTATGTTGGAGATGGAACATAGAGTATTATCAGAGTTCCTTCTTGTGTTAATGAAATAGTAGCATATCCTCCGCTAACATTTGTATCAATATCCCATGGAGTAGTAATTCGTTCAGATTTCAATAGAGGGTATTGAGCAAATGCATTATCTGATAGTACAATCAAGAACAGTATAGCAAAAAAATAACTAACGGATTTCATGGTATGTACTCCTCATTCGATAAATATTGTAAAAACAGGGAGAGTTTTGGTATTACTGTCAATATTTCCAGGTGGACTCAAATCAAAGGGTCTGCCCTGTGAAACATACTTTTTCCACGGCTCCATTTGTGACACCCACCCGTTGGTAAAGGTGATAAAGATGAAATATGAACCGGGAGGAAGTACATTTCTGTAATTATACGCATCAAACATTTTGGGAATTTTAATATTAATTCCAATATTAGGTTCAATTTCATATTCAACTTCTACATACCGTTGGTCATAGACAAAACCATGGGTAGAAAAAAAATGAAGTAATCTAACTCCAACTTAGCTAAATTACTTCATTTGCAGAAGTTCAAAAAATAAAATTTTACCGCACCACCACAAACGACCTAGTACTACTCCCCACCCCATCTCGAATAGTAAGAAAATACATACCTGTTGCCAAAACTGACACATCGGCTTCCATCGCAGAGGCGGGTACTTCGAGCAGTGTGCGACCTAGCGCATCGGTTATGACGGCTGTACCTGTTGCCGTGTTCCAACGGAGGGTGTGGTCTGTGGGGTTGGGGTAGAGCCGCAAAGGGAATACGGCGGGCTGCTCTGCTACGCTGTTTATTTGTTCTTTTAGGTAGATTTTGTAGAGCTGCTCTTTGCTGTAAAAAACATCATTTTCATCAATTTTTCGCGTTCTGATTCCTAAGTACATTATCGTATCGTCAGCATATTCTATTTGACTATAGTTGATATTGGAATCTGTGATACTTGAAATTGGATAATCGAACATTTTGCCGGAAATATAATATTTCTTAAGTACACCCAAACTATCTATCGAATACAGTAATAAAGTATTAGGGTCTGTATAATCAGCTTCACTTTTACAAATACAATAATACCCCTTTGTTCCGTTGGCGTACTCACTGATTACTTTAACCTGATTAATATGGGTGTCAATAAATCCAAAATTTATAGGATTAGCTGAGGTAATTCCATGGCGTGCTGAAGAATAGAGATAGGTTGTGGAGCCGGGTCTTCTTTTAAGAAAATATTGACCGTCATTGTTTTTCTTTGGCAAGAGAATCGTATCTGAAATCAAATTCATTCCACTGCTATTAATGAGCAGAGTATATCTTTCATATACTGCTCCGCCTTGAGATTCTAAATTTACATAATATCTATCAACACCGACTATAACTGTTTCACTATCAATTGGTGCTACCAGCATTTGATTTCGATAGTGCTGTTGATATTCGGGTACAGACGTACTGCCTCCTCTCAAATCCAAAAGCATTTTTGTTTTAATAACACCGCCGTTATTTGTTCTTCTGTATAATGTTGAATTAGATGGCTTATAGATAAAATTATTATATGTACGTTCCTGTGCGAAGTCGGTTTCTTGAACGTATGATAAAGACGGTGTCACACTCTTTACTCCGAAAACATTTGAGTACATCCCCTCAATAGTATCTATCAGCACAGAATTACCGTAGTCAAGTATCCATTTTATTCCTTCTTTATATTCAGGGAGTTTTCTATCACCGTAACCTACCATAGTTTTAAAATCAAATGTATAATCATTATAAAAATGATCTATTGCCATTAGAGTATCGTCTATCTGTTTCTTTGACCAAGTTTTTTGATATTCATCATAAAAATTAAATGATGGAATAGCTACTCTCGATGGAAAAGTAACTATAACTACCCCTCCCTCTTGAGTTAACGAAATGTACGTTTGGTTATTATTTGCAGTAGTATCTATATCCCACGGTGCATAGATGCGCTCGGATTTAAGAACAGGATAATTTTGCGCCGATGCAGTGACAGTCAGAGTGAAAACTAGCAGGAAAGCACTCAAACAGTTGTAGGTTTTCATAAAGAACTCCATATTCAATAAGGTCATAAATATAGAAAAAGTCTTGGCTTACCCAAAAATAGTAATATTACTTGATATTCAAAGTATAATTTTCTCTATACAAAATTTAACACCACTCTCCCCCCTAAAACGCAAAAAGGCGAAGGAATCAAATTCCTTCGCCTTTTCTTTACCATCCGACTGTTTATTACTGAGTGCCGCCCAAATTACCCGGATTACTCAAGGCATATCGAACCACATCATTATGTTGCAATCGTTTCACACCGATTAATCGTTTGCTGTAATATTCACTTTCGAGCGATGAGACCGTCACGCCATAGCGTGAACTTGCATGGGCGAACAAATTATCACCCAGATAAATCCCGACGTGTGATACATACACTCTGCGACGAGTATGAAAAAACACTATGTCGCCAAATTGCATTTTCTCACGTCCGCGAACTTTTGTCCCTGTTTCGATTTGTTCGGCAGCAGTCCGCGGGAGCATGAAGTCCCCGGCAGTAGCAAATATTGTCCGTGTAAAACTTGAGCAGTCAATTCCGCTTCGGCTTGAACCGCCGAAAACGTATGTTGTACCAACCCAATCCATAATAGCAGCCATTATTTTTCTTTTGTCAATTCCGCAAGCGAGCATTTCTTCTTTGTCTCCCGGTTCGCCACCGTCAATAAAGGCGAGCCATAGGGTTTTGAATGCTTCGATGTCCACTGTCACGTTATCTTCTTGTTCGAGTTCAGCGAGGTCTTCGCCTTCCTCCGGTAGGTTTTCGTCCGCGATTTCAGCAGTATTAGCGAGTTTAGTATGAATAGAAGTCTCGGCAACAGAACCAAAATTGGTTGCTTTTGTCGGGATTTCTTCCGTCGGAGAGTATCCGGCTAGTCGGCATAATTGCCCGTTGTTATTAATTAACGTGAGGGCTTGCTGCTTCCCCAATACGCGGTTGCAAGAAGCGTGTTTTCTTTTTTTCTTTGAGGAGCGTTTGCTGCTCTTGAATGATACGTGTTTTGACAATTTTGAAGAATGAACTGCATGTTTGGATGCGAGTTTTTTCGAGGCAGCTTCAATGCTGCTTGTTGGCAAAGCTATAGCAATCGCAATGAGAACCAAGCTAAGCCAGAAAGGTAGGAGGGGTATGTTTTTTTGCATAATTTCCTCTATAGTTTATAAAATACCTTCTGGACATATGTAAGAGCAGAATTTCGCTTGAAAAATCTGCCTGTTGTATCTTTCGGGCGGCACTAAGTATAGCCGATAACGAAAGACAAGAAACAACCCGTCATTTTTTATCAACCGTCTCTAATATGAGGCGGTCAATTCCTTCCGGGCGGAGACCGATAACGGAAGGACGGGCTAATCTTTGATGTATATTGTAATACAAAAAAATCCACGGAGCATCATCTATAACGATGCGTTCCATTTGATTGTACAAGGCGTAGCGTCCGGCTTGAGAAAGCCGGGGCGAAAGAGCTTGGCTGTATAACGAGTCAAGATCGTTTCGTCTGATATGAGTCGTATTCGGACCTTTCGGAGAATGATTCTGTGAGTAAAACAACGCAAGAAAATTCTCAGGATCGGGATAGTCGCCTATCCAGCTTGTTCGCCATAGGGCGAGCTTGCCGCTGCGAACCATATCCAAGTGTTGAGGGAAATCCACCTGTCGAAGTTCAAGATTCACTCCGATTGCTTTCCACTGCTGCTGAACTGCTTCGGCTACCGATGCAGTCCGCTCATTTGCGCCAAGTTGCAGCATAAATGTCGGCAGTCCCTTTCCGTTCGGGAAACCGGCTTTTATTAGTAATTCGCGTGCTTTACCCGGATTGTACTCATAGCCCTTTGTTTCCGGCGAAAAGCCGGGCATTGAGGGTGGAAGTACACCATATATAGCAGGAATTCCTTTACCTTTCAGCACAAATCGAATAATCTTTTCACGGTCAATGGCATAGTTCAATGCCTGCCTGAGCAGCTTAACCTTTGAAATTGGCATATTCTTTGTAGCTTCTTGTGTAGTATCGAGTAAGATACCGTAGTATTCTACGGAATGCGCACTCGTTTGGAGCAATTTGAAATCAGAAAATTCGGGAGTGAGTTTGCCCTCCGATGTGAGGACTTTCTCTGTAAAGGAAGCATCAATCGTTCCTACAAAATCTAATTTCCCTTTCTCGAATTCTAAAAATTCCGCTTTCGTATTACGAACAAACGAAATTGATACTCCGTCGAGATAAGGAAGCTGTTTTCCAGAAGCATCATGTTTGAAATAACGTGGATTACGAACAAGTGAAAGAGCCATGTCGGGCTTCCATTCACTGAACATAAACGCTCCGGTTCCAATGGGATGCTTGTAGAAATCTGTTTTGTAGAAATCAGTCGCTTCTTTGGGGATAATCCAGCAGTATGGCATTGTCAGCAATGACAAAAACGGTGCAAACGGCTTTTCGAGCCGAAATTGAACAGTTGAATCATTAATGACCGTTATGCCGCTTATTCCGTCAGTCGGTTGATTCAGAGATGTAGCTTTATTAAATTCTTCAGCTCCGGTCAAACGATTGCGAAATATCCATAAACCTGTTGATTTTACTCGTGCATCGCAAATTCTCTCGAATGAAAATTTTACGTCACGGGCATTCATTCGGCGCGTTTTTTGTTCGCCAAAACATTTATCCTCGTGGAATGAAATGTCAGTGCGAAGGTGGAACGTCCAAACTATCCCGGCAGTATCAACTTCCCAAGACCTGGCGAGGCATGGGACGAAGTTCAGCGAGGAATCAAGCTCTACCAAACCATTGAAAATTTGTGAACCGACCCAAATAGCCGCCTTGTAACTTGTGGTTGCAGGGTCGAGCGTACTGAGTCCGTCAGGTTCATTATAATTAAATATGCGGTTTGAATCAATCTTTGTATTTTTTCCACAAGAAATGGAACAAAACAAAGCGATGGGAAGTATAAATAACCAAATTGTCAAAGAACGCGGGGAAAAACGCATTATTTCCTCGTTGGGGATTCAAACACAAGAAGCTCGTTTCTCTGTCTTGTGTTTTGAAAGATAATTCAAATAATTCTTCGGTTTTTGTCAAACAGTATGCTTTGACCACCGATTTCTGCCATAAATTACAATTGCAATAAACGAAAAAAATTGCAGTTAGAAAAGTTTTTTTTCTCAGCCATGAATACGCTTCTACTCATATACCTCTCGTTTTTACTGCTTTTTGGCATAGTCGAATGGTGTGTTATTTATATGCAAACGCGTATAAAATCAAAATAATACACAAATCCCCTTCCATTACTGATACCCAAAATTTGAGTAATCATTTTTTTTACAAAAGTGTGTATTTTTTTGCACACAGTAAGAAATATGACAGTTTTTGACTGCTGAGTTTTGGTAGAAATTTCACCATCAGACCAATAAAAACCAATTAGATCATCCATTGTCTTGAGTCATCTCAAGTAATGTCAATTCAAGTCAAAATTCATTTTTTTACACTTTAACAGTAAATAATCATCACAAGGATATTCTATTTCTTTCGATTTGATTAACTTTGCGGCTGACATTATGAATTATTCGTTTTTTCCTTCTCTTTTCATCTTGTATGAAAAAAATCCTCATTATAGACGACCACGATTATATCCTGGAAAGTACAGCTCTTCTACTACGTTTTGAAGGATATGATGTAATTACCGCTACGAACGGGCGACTCGGAGTCGAATCAGCGCATACTAATCTGCCCGATATGATTTTATGTGATATTTCTATGCCTGAATTGGACGGGTTCGGAGTATTGAAAGAACTTCGTTCTACCAAAGAATTTGAATCAATCCCCTTTATTTTCTTGACCGCACGAGCCGAAAAATCTGATATGAGGGAAGGAATGGCTCGCGGTGCTGATGATTTCTTAGTAAAACCCTATACACGTGATGAACTGGTAGCCGCCGTAAACTCTCAATGGGAAAAACGTACAAAATTGGAAAGAAGGTTTGGTGAGCGGATTGAGGAAGTTACTCGTAATGTTACCTATGCACTTCCCCATGAGTTTAGAATCGTTCTTAATCAAGTGATGGGTTCGGCATCCTATTTAAAAAGTATTGCTCAGTCGGCGACACAAGATAATATTGAGGAAATGACACAAGATATTCTTGAGTCGGCTCAACGCCTGAGAAGAATTACCGAAAACTTTCTATGGTATGTACAAATCGAGTCGCTACTTGCCGACCCTGTAATGAGAGAAAAAGCACGAGTAAATAAAACTGATGAACCCAGTGCTTCGCTTTATGATTTGGTAGCAGCAAAAGCTATGAAGTTCAATAGAATGGACGATATTGTTTTTGGAGATGTTGCCGAGGGCATCACAATAGATGTTTCTACGGAACACTATCACAAAATCGTGGATGAATTAACCGACAATGCTCTCAGGTTTTCTGAGCCGGGAGCAAAAGTTAATCTTAATGCAACAATTGAGGGTAATTTCTTTGTCGTTACAATTGCCGATCAGGGGCGTGGCATGAGCATGGAGCAAATTCGTAATATAGGAGCATATAAGCAGTTCGACCGTTTGGTGTATGAACAGCAAGGTGTTGGACTTGGTCTTGCAATTGCAAAAAGAATTGTAGAGCTTCACGAAGGAAACTTTCAGGTGGACAGCATAGAGGGAAAAGGAACTACCATAACTTTTGCACTACCGATTGTTTAGTAAAATTTGTTTGGATTATTTAATAATCGGTAAATATAGACACCTGCAGGTAGTAAATAATAAATCAGCATTTCATACGTTTCTAGTGCTGTAAACACATACTTTCTAACAGGTTTACGGGTGAACGTACAATGTGTTTCATCGGCACAGAGGGGAATTACATCGTCATCTGACAAGAAATTTACAGCATAATGTACCTGCTGCTGTTTACTTAATCTACATTCTGATATTACAATGTCTTTTTCAACTCTCATTGCCGAGTCGCGATCTGTCGAAAATTTATATCCATTCTCGCTACTGCATTGCTCTTGGGAAACTCGATGTGGTGCGCTGCGATTGTTCGAGAAATTTCAATCACGCTTTCCTTCTTCTCCATTATCATTTAGCGGGAGAAATGGACATATTCGTTCATTTTTATCTCGGTTTCATTTTGAGCACCAGGTCTCGAAGGGAAACGTACTCATTGTACACGGCGGCTTATTACTAACAAAGCAGCTTGCAAATTCAATAGAAGCCGCAATAAGTAATCATAAGGAGTGCGTACTTGTTTTTACTTCCAACTCCATTGATATAGGTTATTACCTCCCTGAAGACGCTCGCTTTGCTAACGATCAAGCATTTTCTCCAGATTCCCCATTTTTTGAAGAATACGCTCAGCATCCTGCTTTAAAAGATGCCACTCTATTAGAAGTAGAGGCACAAACTATATCATATCTTTGGGAGGCAATTACATATAACGGACCTAGTTTGACTGATGATGCCGATTTATTTGCCGAATTAGAACCAATGCACAGCAGCCCGCTGTTTGGAGTATATGTCGAAAATCAAAATGATGTTTACATCGGCGAGAACTGTTCGATTGCCCCAAGTGTGGTGTTGGATGCAAGTGAAGGACCGATTATCCTTGGGAAAAATGTTAGAGTTATGCCTCAATCTACCATTATGGGACCCTGCTTTATCGGTGATAATTCGGTCGTGAAAATAGGTGCAAAAATATACGGGAATACAAGCATAGGTGAGTTTTGCAAAATCGGCGGTGAAATTGATTCTTCTATTATTCATGCATATTCGAGCAAGCAGCACGACGGCTTTGTTGGGCATTCCTATATCGGCGAGTGGGTAAATCTAGGTGCTGATTGCAATACTTCAAATCTCAAAAACACCTATGGCAGTGTTTCCATTCCGCTAAATGGAGAGATAGTTAACACCGGACAAATGTTTCTTGGGTTACTCTGCGGTGATCATACAAAAGCCGGTATTAATACAATGTTCACAACAGGAACTGTCACAGGAATTTTTACAAATATTTTTGGAGGCGGATTCTTTCAACAGAATATCCCATCATTCAGCTGGGGTGGTCACTCGGGTGACGAAATTTATCAATTTGAGAAGGCGGTTTCAGTAGCTGAACTGGTAATGAGCCGTAGATATTACACTCCTACAATTGAAGAAAAAATATTATGGAAAACTGTGTTCGTTCAGTTAGTTAAATTTTCGTAAATTGCGCATTGTTACTGAAAAATTCTTATAACTATTTAAATCCACGAGGATTATTGTATGAAAAAAACGATTCAACTCTTTGCTGTTTTTGCAGTAAGTACGCTTTTTGCCGGGCATATTTCAGCTGAAGAACGCACAAAGGAAAAGGTGGCAGCTTCACCGACTGTTTATGTTGCAAACACTAAACCAAACAAAGCTGTTTTTGCACGTAATATTCCTATGAATATGCTGCCTGTATCGGCACAGACGAATGCAGTTTCATCAAAAAAATTACCATACCCTCAACCCAACCCACCGGTACTGGTAAAAGAAAAAGGTATTGTAACAGATACTAAATCAGCTAATGTACTCTCGCCTACTGCAGGAACAAAATACTCTCACGGCAACCCGACAGATGCTGAGCAATATGTTTTGGAACTAATCAATCGTGCTCGCGCAGATCCAAAAGCAGAAGGCGAACGAATCGCTGCATCTAAAGATCCGGATTTGCTTCAAGCGATTGCCTATTGGAAAGTTGATATTAATAAAGTCAAGGCGGATTTTGCAAACTATCCCAAAAGACCACCTTATGCGTTTAATGAAAAAATTATTAACGCTGCACGAGGTCATTCCAATTGGATGGTTGCTACTAATACACAGTCCCATACCGGTGCAAATAACAGTTCACCATGGGATAGAATGGGTGCTGCAGGATATAATGCAACGCAAGGAGCAGCTGAAAATATTTTCAAGGATGCCTCAAACCTTTGGGAGGGTCATTGTGCTTTTCAAATTGACTGGGGTCCGGGAAATGAGGGCTTAGGTCATCGTAGAGCAATTATGAATTTTGATGGAACTATATATCGTGAGATAGGCATTGGAATCACCCAGCATGGAGGCGGCTATGCAATTACAGAAGATTTTGGTCATGCAGGTATAAATTTCATAGTAGGTATTGCGTATAAAGATAAAAACAACAATGGATTTTATGACATGGGTGAAGGTCTTTCCGGCGTTACCATTACTCCATCCAAAGGCACATACTATGCAATTACATCCAGTTCCGGCGGTTATGCTATTCCGGTACAAGGTGTAACCGGTTCCGTTACAGTCGAGGCATCCGGCGGAGCACTTGGAGCAACTGTAACTAAGAATATCACTCTTTCCGGTGAAAATGTAAAAGTTGATTTTACTTCCCCACTTCCGGGTGATGTATCCCTTGCTTCCCCGCTTCCGGGAGAAGTTATTGGGCAGAAAAGTGTTACATTCAAATGGTATCAAAGCCCCGGCAATGTTTCCGGATTTGGGTTTGAACTTGCTGATAACGATTTATTCACTTCACCGGTAGTGAGCAACGAAGATTTGACGGACACTACAATTACTGTTCCTGATCTCAAAAACGGAGTAACCTATTATTGGCGAGTTAGAGCCAAAACTCCTGCGGGTTGGGGTGATTATACCGACGCAAATGACTTCTCCATTTACATAGTTCCCGGCAAACCGAAGATTGTTTCGGTCGAGGTCGAGGCAATCAGTGCAGATTCCCTCAAATGTGTTTGGAATAAAGTAGATGGTGTTACAAACTATTGGATTGAACTTTCCGAGATGGATAATTTCTTTAAGACAACTGTCCTTGACAGTATGCTTACGGATACAAGCTATACATTCCGTAGTCTTGAATTTGGCAAAACATATTACTGGCACGTAAAGGCAAAGAATACTGAACTTTGGGGTGCTTTCTCCGATGACCGCACTTTCGATGTAATGCAATTGCCTAAGCCGGTATTACAGGCGTATCCGGATGACAATTATACAACCAAGAACACGAAAATTAACTTTGGATGGTTTTTAAAGGAATTTGCTACTTTGGAATCATATCGGTTTGAAATTGCAACCGACGCGGAAATGAAAAATATCTTCATGGTAGATTCATCGTTGACAGATACGTTTACTGTACTGACGACTCTTACCCCGGGAGTACAATACTACTGGAGAGTAAGCCAAAGTAATAAAGCCGGTTGGGGTGAATACAGCACAATTCGTAAGGTTATGATTACTACAACAGGAGTTGATAATGATGTACTTGCTGCGAAATTCAACGCGAGCGCAACACCAAATCCTACAAGTAACGGTGTCGTAATTTCGTTCGAGCTTCCTCGAATAGCAGATGCTTCTCTCACAATTGTCAATGGTATCGGGCAGACAGTATCTACCCTTACGAGTGGTATGCTAGCCGAAGGTAAACATCAATTTGTTTGGGATGCTCGCCACGTCGAAAGCGGTGTCTATTTCTATCGTCTAAAGGCAGGAAATGATGTACTTACCATGCCGATTGTGGTTGTGAAATAAGTACTTTTCCTCAGAAGTTAACGGAGGGCGGTTTCTACCAAATAGAAATCGCCCTTTTATTTTGTAGCTCATCTTGTTGCTTCACTGACATTTTTTAAGGTTTCAGCAAGTGAAGAAATCCCCCATAGTCCCCCTTTAACAAGGGGGAGACAAGATAAGTAATTAATAAGAAAAGAAATACGTCATCCCCTTGTTAAAGGGGAACGAGGGGATTTGTATATAATAAAAAAAAATGTCAGAAAACCATTTTGTTTTAATCCTATGAACACTACCACCTTCATCGCTGAATTCAAAGTATATGACGAAATAGTCAAAGCCGAAATACCTATACATGTCGAACCTATTCGCTCGGTTGAATTACTTCCGATATTTCAGCAACTGACAGATTCAATCATGCAAATTTCTGTAGATAAAATTAATCGAGAAGGGAAGGAAGTTTCATGCGCAAAGGGTTGCGCTGCGTGCTGTCGCAGGTTAGTTCCGGTGACAGAGAGTGAAGCATATCTGCTTTTGGAGCTAATCGGAACAATGCCAAAGAAGCAGAGAAATGCAGTATGGCAACGGTTTGATGATGCTATTGATATGCTCGAAGATTTTGAGTATGTCGAGCTGTTGGAAGAAATTAACGACATGAATGGCGAGCAGCTTCGTGATTTGGAAGAGAAGTATTTTCAGTTGGGTATTCCCTGCCCTTTTTTGGAAAAGGAATCGTGCTCAATTTACCATAATCGTCCGCTTGCTTGCAGGGAACATCTTGTTACCTCCCCTGCCGCCAATTGCAGTGACCCGTACTCCGAAACTATTGACATTGTACCGATTGCAGTAAAGGTTTCGGTGGTAGCAGCGCAAATTGACGAACCACTTCATTCTGAATATGTACGGCAAGTTCCGTTGATACTTGCGCCGCTGCTTGCTGAGGAGTCAGCGGATGAAAGCGAGCCGCGTTTGGCTGGGGATATGCTGGGGGATGTGTTTTCGCGTATAGCGAAGATGTAGATTTAGAATACGATATGAGGTTAAAATCGAAAGAATAAACACAGCGGCGATGGAATTTTTTATTCAATCGCCTCTGTGCTCTTTAGCGAGTGATTGTTAATTGTAAAATTTATAATGCTCTCTGTTTTTTTTAATACTTTATATTAAAAGCGATTCTCGATGTCGGTACTTAGTCATTATAAGGATCCATTATTCCATTAGGAAAGTATTGCTCCTTGTTCCAAAACTGCCCCGGATTAACTGAACCGTCAATCTCATTACTATACAATTCATTGCCTTTTTGTTGTTCTGCAAACTTCTTATATAAAAGTTTAACTCGAATTTTTGTTGCAAATTCACCATTGTAAGCCGGTGCAGTGAACTCCCAAAGTTCATTTGAAGCTAAAAAAAGCGTATGGTAGCTATTACCGCACCAACTGCTAGGTAAATATTCTATGTCTTTCCAAGTACCATTCTTATCTTTTGCTTGAAGATTCATACTCAATCTACTGTCTTGTGCATCAAAGAACAAAGTATCTTTAGTTGTGTTAACTACATATACCCTCATTCCAATATATTTCTCTCCATACTTTACATTTTGACTTGTGTCAACTAACAAGCGAAAAGTATCTTTAGAACTTTTGAAGAAAGGGTAGGAAGACTTTGATTGATTGTCAGATGTACCCCATCCGCCATAATTTGAGAGACTTTCAATATATTTTGATGATGCATAAAAATATCCTCGATTCATAAAATCGATATTAAGTTTCTTGTAGGTGGTGTCAGTTTTCTTCTCAATCCAAGCTTGCTCACCATATGGCGTAATATATCCTATTTTATCATCAATTGTAACTTGTAACAAACTATCATTGTAATTACTCATATCAATATACTGATAAGTAGGTTTTACTAATACTCTATTTTCAGAATTGTAGAATCCATATAGATACGGAGATTTCGCATTTGCACTATAAACATCTTTAAGTAAAAAAAGAAATTTACCCTTTCTTACAATTTTAGAGTACTTTATAAAATCAAAACTCTGGGGTTGTGTGAGAATTTTTCCTAAAGTATCGATTGTACACCAACCACCTGAAAGTTCTACAAATGCTACTCCATCTTGAAAAGGCGAAGAGGGGTAATACGAATAGTCAAACTCAAATGCAATTTTACTGAATGTGGAATCAGATAACTTCTCGCCACTTTTATTTATCAAACTCCACGTACCTTTCCCTTTTCGGGCAAATGAGCATTTATTATAAAAAGGAGTAATCTCTGTGAAATTTAACAGGGGCTGAACTGTATTTTCAGTGTCTTTGATAACGCTTCTGCTATTACTATCGTTTACAAACAAGATAGATTTTGAAATACTCTTGTCAGACTGTTGAGGCAAAATCATACCTTTTTTATTTATAAAAAAGGGTTCCCCGGCAATGTTAACCTCTGCTTCTCCTTGCTTGAAAGGCATTGCTAAATCGTATTTTGATGGAAGTACATATTCACCCTTTGTATTGATGTAACCATAAGTACCGTTCAACCGAACAGGAGCCAGTCCTTCAGAAAATTGTCCGGCTACCTTATACTGCGGTTTAATAACAACAGCTCCCTTGCAATTAATATAGCCCCAAAGTTCGTTATGCACGATTGGGAAAAGTACTCTTTTATCTTGTCCAAAAAGATATTGATTAAAACATATCAGGCTGAACAAAAGCACATGTATAGTCTTCGATTTCATAATGGTACTCCTTATTCTTAAATAGATGCTTTCTATCATTTGTTCATCAACATATGTATGTTGGGAAAACATATATTTAGGTCATTGCTGTATATCAAATATTTAATCAAATCAGTTCTGTGTTATCAGATGCTAAAAAAGGTGAAATAGTTACATCTAGTTCAAAAATAGCTTAAAACGCACAACTGAGTATTGTTTGAGTATAATTTACATCACTGCTGTAAATTAAGTAAAAAAATAATTTCTAAATTAAAAGTGACAATGAATTTACAACTCTCCTATAGTAACATTAGGTTTCCTTTATGTTTTTTACCCTTTGCCAACCCGACCCAAATCCGTATTTTTGTAAAACATTTCGTACAAAATCCTCCAAGTGTATCCATGCCTAAACGTACCGACCTGCATACAATCCTTGTTATCGGAAGTGGTCCTATCATTATTGGTCAAGCGTGTGAATTTGATTATAGCGGCACACAAGCGTGCAAAGTGCTTCGTGAAGAGGGCTACCGCGTGTGCCTTATCAATTCCAACCCTGCTACAATCATGACCGACCCCAACATAGCTGACGCAACTTATATCGAACCGATTACTCCTGAATTCATCGAGAAAATAATCGAAAAAGAACGTCCTGACGCCATACTGCCCACTATGGGCGGGCAAGT
Organism: uncultured Chitinophagaceae bacterium; assembly: GCA_964527785.1. Lineage (GTDB taxonomy): Bacteria > Bacteroidota > Ignavibacteria > Kapaibacteriales > UBA961 > JADJXV01. The sequence continues at coordinate 16,898 of CAZGNO010000042.1, read as the reverse complement.
AGCACTCAATGCAGCTTTAGAACTCCACGAAGCGGGTATATTGGCTAAATACGGCGTTGAACTTATCGGTTCGAAAGTAGAATCCATCCGCAAAGCAGAAGACCGCGAACTCTTCCTCGAAGCAATGAAACGTTGCGGACTGGATATGCCACGCGGCGGGTTCGTGCATGAATTTGAACAGGGACTGAAAGTTATCGAGGAAATCGGCTTCCCCGCTATTATCCGCCCATCGTTTACAATGGGAGGTTCGGGTGGCGGGATTGCCTACAATATGGAGGAATATTCTGAAATTCTCCGTGCAGGGCTTGTTGCATCGCCGGTAAGCCGCGTTTTGGTGGAAGAATCCATACTCGGTTGGAAAGAATACGAACTTGAGGTAATGCGCGATACCAAAGACAATTGTGTGATTATCTGTTCAATTGAGAACTTCGACCCGATGGGTGTTCATACAGGCGATTCAATTACAGTCGCCCCTGCCCAAACCCTCTCCGACCGTGAATACCAAAAAATGCGTGACGCTGCCCTCAAAATCATGCGCGAAATCGGTGTGGAAACAGGCGGCTCGAACGTTCAGTTTGCGATTAACCCTGCTGACGGGCGGATGATTATTATCGAAATGAACCCGCGTGTATCCCGCAGTTCAGCCCTTGCCTCGAAAGCAACCGGCTTTCCAATTGCTAAGATTGCCGCAAAACTTGCCGTAGGATTCACACTCGATGAAATTCTCAATGACATTACCCGCAAAACACCCGCCTGCTTCGAGCCGTCTATAGACTATGTAGTAGTGAAAATTCCCCGTTGGGATTTTGAGAAATTCCGCGAAGTGGAGGATACTCTCGGAGTACAGATGAAGTCCGTCGGTGAGGCAATGGCTTTTGGCAGAACATTCAAAGAAGCTCTGCAAAAGGCGGTTCGGAGTTTGGAGAATAGCCGTCATGGATTTGGATTTGACAATGCTTCGTATTTCACAGACAATGATATGACCGAGCATGACCTTGCTCCCCTTCGCTCACGATTACGGGTTAAGACTTCAAAATCATTATTTGATTTGTGCGATGCCCTCCGTTTTGGATTTTCAACCGAAGAAATATTCCGCCTGGCAAAATACGACCCGTGGTTTATCGAGCAATGCCGCGAAATTGTTGATACAGCACTTGAACTCAAATCTGAATTTAAAAATCCTGATACAAAGCTTTCGGATATTACTGCCGAACAAATGAAATTCCTCAAAGAACTTGGTTTCTCAGATGTTCAACTTGGCTACCTTACTCTTTCTTCACCCAAAGAGATACGAGCTTTTCGGAAATCATTGGGGATTATTCCTGTGTTCAAAACAGTTGATACATGCGCTGCCGAGTTTGAATCCGAAACTCCGTATCATTATTCTACTTACGAAACGGAAAATGAAGCTGTCCGTTCGGATAAGCGTAAGATTGTGATTTTAGGGAGTGGTCCCAACCGTATCGGACAAGGAATTGAATTTGACTATTGCTGCGTACAGGGTGTTTTTGCTACCCGTGCTGCGGGCTGTGAAGCAATCATGATAAATTGCAATCCTGAAACGGTTTCAACGGATTATGACACGACGAATAAACTCTATTTCGAACCGCTGACATTTGAAGATGTAATGAATATATTGGAATTTGAGCAACCGGATGGTGTGATTGTCACCTTCGGCGGGCAAACCCCGCTCAAACTTGCCATGCAATTACTTGAAGCAGGAGTTCCGTTAATCGGTACTTCCCCCGAAGGAATTGACCTTGCCGAAGACCGCAAACGCTTTGGTGAACTTCTCCTCGAAATTGCTATTCCATGTCCTCCTTGGGGTAGTGCGCTCACCGAAGATGAAGCAGTTGAAATTGCAGACCGAATCGGCTACCCCGTGCTTGTACGCCCCAGCTATGTTCTCGGCGGGCGGGCAATGGAAATTTGTTATCGTGAGGAATCACTTCGCCAATATATCCGCAGGGCAATCGAAACATTCCCCGGTGTTCAGATTCTGATTGACCATTTCCTTGAAAACGCCTACGAATTTGATGTGGATGCCGTTTCGGACGGTGAAACGGTAGTTATCGGCGGTGTAATGCAGCATATTGAAGAAGCCGGTATTCACTCAGGCGACTCGTCGTGCGTGCTCCCACCGTATAATATTACAAACGAGCAGTTCGACGTGATAACCGCTTACACCAAAAAATTAGCCCGTAAACTGAATGTTATCGGGTTACTTAACATTCAATTTGCCCTTCAAAACGGAACAATCTATGTATTGGAAGTAAACCCGCGTGCTTCGCGTACTACCCCATTTGTTTCTAAAGCAACGAATGTTTCGCTTGCGCAAATTGCTACCCGTGTGATGTTAGGAGAAAAACTGGTTGATTTGGGTGTCCGTGATTTTTCACTATCAGCGAAACGGGTAGCGATAAAAGAATCGGTCTTTCCATTTATTAAATTCCCGAAGGCAAATGTGTTCTTAGGTCCTGAAATGCGTTCAACGGGTGAGGTTATGGGAATTGACTCCACCTTCGGAAAAGCTATTGTTAAAGCGCATATTTCATCAGGGAATACACTACCCAGAAACGGTAATGTCTTTATTTCCCTTAGCAATCAAGATAAAACCCATCGTGCGGTTCAGATTGCTTTGGGATATGTAGAACTCGGCTATCAGGTGTGCGCAACTTCCGGCACCGCTGATTTTTTGCAAAAAAATGGAGTTCCTGCCACACAAGTCCTCAAACATTACGAAGGTCGTCCGAGTATAATTGACCATATTACTAACGGGGCTGTACAAATCGTAATTAACACACCAATTGGCGAAAATGCTCGTTATGATGAGTATATTATGGGACAAACTGCCATGCGACACAAGATTCCTTTCTTCACAACCTTGGCAGCAGCAGGAGCATCACTAAACGGAATTACATCACTTCTCACAGAGGATATTGGGGTAAAATCTTTGCAGGAATATTTTGGGTAGAGGAAATTTATTCTATCATGATAGCATTACATAGAAAGCTCATCGGTCTATCTGATGAGCTTTCTATGTTTTAGAGACAGGGTTGCAATTGATGATGTGTATTCAAATTAACATTGGATTAATTGATAGCAAGTACGTAGTTTTGTAATGTGTTCATTATGCACAGTTTTTTTTCTGTCATCAAAGGTTAGGCAGATTAAATTGCTAAATTCTGTCCTGTCATTCTGAGCGGCAGCGAAGTATCTCCGTATGCTGTTCAGTCTAGATTTATAGTGCATTGCTGAGATTCTTCAGTCGAGGACTCCTGAAAATGACATCTCTTAAATTGCCCGTCATTCTGAGTGCAACGAAGAATCTCCGTATGTACATCCGTTCAGTAGGTTTTCACGTTCTTTCGAAGATTCTTCACTCGAAGCCGCCTTCAGAATGACAGAAGGCAACTGTTTTTGTTATGTCATTGCATTATTTTGTTGGCGACTCGGTGATTATCTGGAACTCTGAATGACAGCTATTCGAATAATACAATTATTTTGTCCCCGTACTTACTTATAACCTATCAACAACTACTATGTTACTTCAACTACTTATCGGAATTATCTTCCTGATTCTTCTGTCAGGTATTCGGATTGCACAAGAATACCAACGTGCGGTAGTGTTCCGTTTGGGACGCTTCAAGGCAATTAAAGGACCCGGCATTTATTGGATAATACCTTTTATTGAATGGAAACAGCGTGTAGATATCAGAACAAAGACTGTTGATTTGGAGCAACAGGAAACTATCACCAAGGATAGTGTCACCATCAAAGTAAATGCAGTTCTCTGGTTCAAAATCACAAATCCTGAAGATGTAATCATGAAGGTAGCCGATTACAACAAAGCCGTCTACCAATTCTCTGTAACTGCACTTAGAAATATTATAGGACAACATTCTCTCGATGAAGTACTGCGTGAAAGAGAGCAAATCAACGGAACACTGCAAAAAATTGTTGATTCCACCACCGAGCCATGGGGAATAAAGATTGAAATGGTCGAAATGAAAGACGTGGAAATTCCTGAGGCAATGCAACGGGCAATGGCACGAGAGGCAGAAGCTATTAGAGAAAAAAGAGCAAGAATCGTTAAGGCGGAAGCTGAATTGGAAGCATCCATTAAATTAACGCAAGGAGCTAAAGAAATGGAAGGAAGCCCAATTGCTCTCGAACTTCGACGGATGCAGATGTTATCGGAAATCGGCATTGACAATAACACAACCACCATTGTCCTACTCCCGTCTGACTTTACCAATGCTGCAAAAAGTTTTACTGAGCTTGTTATCCAAAAGAAGGTTGAAGAATGATAGCTACACCTTAGGTAAAGATGGTTACTCAATTAGACGACAGGGTATGTGAGCGTGTTGAGGTCGGCAGTAAGAATATACCTGACTGTATAAAACGTCCTAAAAAACCTTTAACTTGGGTGCAATTTTGAAGAAACCCTCCATATTAACAGCACAAAAGCCCTTTATAAGTATATTACTTACAAAGGGCTTACGTTTCGTACACCCGTAGGGATTCGAACCCCAAACCTTCTGATCCGTAGTCAGATGCTCTATCCAGTTGAGCTACGGGTGCGTCTATATTCTATTTTAATTAAGCAGTAGCTGCTGCTTTAAGGCGATTCACCGCTCTTGCAAGCGAAGATTTACGATTAGACGCAGTATTTTTGTGCATCACACCGCGTGCAGTCACTTTATCAAGAATACTTGTTGCAATAATAAGTTTTGCTTCTGCGTCGGCTGCATCTGTTGCAGTACGAACTGCTTTCACTGCATCTTTTACTAATCTTTTGTTAGCGCGATTGTATTGATTGCGTTTGATTGACTGACGATTACGCTTTTCGGCTGATTTATGATGTGCCATTGAAAAACCTTGAAATTACAAATTTGAGAAATTGCGAACTCGAAATTTAGACTTTAATTATGTGATCCCGGATGGTCTCGAACCATCGGCCCTCTGATTAAAAGTCAGATGCTCTACCACTGAGCTACGGGATCGCCATTACTTTATAGATTGCAAAAATACGACACTTTTTCATTTTGACAAAATGAAAAATCACATTTGCTCAATATTTATTACGATCGAACATTTATCTAATAAATTTAGCTGGGTGTTTTATTCACCACCAGTTCGTAATTTTGTATATGGTTTTATCCATTTAGTATTATTTCGGAGTTCACTATGTTCGGACAAATTCTCATTCATTTGCTTTTCGGTGCTTCTCTTGCTTGCCTAACGAGCTATATACTTGGTTTGCGAGGGAAAGCGCAGTATATTCCGATTGCTCGTAATCTCTATAGAGGTATTGCCGCAGGAATGCTCATAACATTTTGTCTCTTAATGTCAATTGTTATCAGTCACAGTTTTGAATATACCTACGTTTGGAGTTATTCTTCCCGCGAGTTACCACCGTGGTATTTGGTAGCTTCTGCTTATGCGGGACAAGAAGGCAGCTTCATGCTCTGGACTTTATGGGTGTGTTTAATCGGTGTGGTGCTGCTGCCCTATTTGAAACGACGCAGTTGGGAGGCAGAAGTTATGGTCTTCTATTCACTTATCCTCGTCTTTCTTTTTTTGCTGCTGGTTGTTAAAAATCCTTTTTCATTTGTTTGGGAGACTTTTGCAAAAGACGGCATTCCTGACGGTTTCGCTCCTCCAAACGGGCGCGGACTAAACCCGCTCCTCCATAATGTTTGGATTACCATTCACCCTCCGATACTTTTTACAGGATTTGCTGCAATGAGCGTCCCATTTGCTTTTGCGATGGGAGCAATGATAAAACGCGAATATCAATCATGGATTGAAATTGCACTTCCATGGACGCTATATGGTACAGCGATTCTGGGATTCGGAATCATGCTCGGTGGTTTTTGGGCATATGAAACACTTGGTTGGGGTGGTTTTTGGGGCTGGGATCCTGTAGAAAATTCATCGCTTATTCCGTGGCTTGTTGCGGTCGGACTTGTCCATACAATGCTAGTTCAGAGAAAAACTGGTGGCTTGGTAAAAACGAATATTATTCTGGCGGTTACAGCATTTATTTTAGTATTATATTCTACATTCCTTACTCGTAGCGGAGTATTGGGTGATACTTCTGTTCATTCATTCGTTGATCCGGGGAAATTTGCTTTTATTCTGCTCATTGCGTTTATGATAACCTTTGCCCTGCTTGGCTATGGTTTTGTACTATATCGTCGTAAAGATATTGGTAACAAACAAGAAAGTTTCTCACCTAAGTCGCGTGAATTTACACTTTCAATCGGCTCTGCGTTCGTGCTTGCCAGTGCTATTATAGTGTTTATCGGTACAAGCTGGCCTCTCATTGCAGAGATTGTCGGGCTTCCGAAGATTGCAATTGACCCGTCATTTTATAATAAGATGCATCTGCCACTTGCAATTATGATTATGATTGTGAATGGTTTCTCCTTGCTTATTCGTTGGAAAGCAACTAGTTTTGGAGGGGTTATGAAAAAATCATTATATCCCCTCTCGCTTACTGTTGTTGCAACTGTAGCATCCTATTGGATTGGTGTTCATGATTATGCATATCTTTTGCTGGCATTTGGAGCATGGTTCTCTTTATTTATTAATGCCGAGCTTGCTCTCAAAATAATTCGCAATAAGTTTTCTTCAGCCGGTGCCTACATTTCTCACGTAGGTGTTGCAATGCTGATGATTGGTATTGTATTTACAGCCCGTTATTCCATAATTGACCATATTCAGCTTGTACAAGGAGTTCCAAGTACTGCTCTTGGCTATGAATTTACGTTTACAGGGCGTGAGCAAATCGAAAAGGAATACAAAGACCGGGAAAAATTTAAATTCCATATATCAGTAACTAAAGATGGAAGTGTAAATCATGTTGCTCCAATCCTTTACTGGCATGATTTCAACAAACGCCAATCACCATATAAAGAGCCGGGAATTGCATGGGCAGTAGCAAAGGATGTGTATATATCCCCAAATTCAATCCAAACTATTGGCGGTGCTCCTGAAATTATCATGAAGAAAGAGGAGACAATTCCACTACCAACTGATAGTACTACAAAAATAACTTTTGTAACATTTGATATGTCGAATATGCGTAATGGCGGTGGGGCAGACGGTACTATCAGACCCGGCGCTGTTATCATTATCGAACGAGAGGGCGTAAAGCGTACTGATACACTTTATTCTACAATTTCAATGGCTACGATGGAAGGTAAACCTGAACCTCTCATAGTTCCCGGAACTACACAAAAGATTTCTTTTTTGAAAATTAATGCCAATAAAGAGAGTTTGCAACAATCGGAAGCAGTATTCAGTTTCGTTGATACGAGCAAACCCCTTGCTCCTCTCAGAGAGGTCATGGGGGTTGAAATTTCTATTAAGCCATTTATTAACTTTGTATGGTTTGGAGTGATTGCAATGGTTGGCGGATTTTTCGTTGCAATCGTAAAATATCGTAAAAAAGCTAAACGAGAAAAGAAAATGCTACCCGTAACTCCCGCTCAGGAAAGTATAGTCGTATAACTCTCTTCCGTTTCTCAAAAAGAATTGCCCATAATCGAACTCGGTTATGGGCAATCTATTTTTAAGGGGGATACAAAGAGTCTACTTTCGTGTAAAACTTGCAAGCCGCATACAAATAAGGTCTTGAAGATTATGAACAATGTTCTCCGGAACGGTAAATCCATTTACAATAATCGAAAATGCCAATGGCTCAGAATCACGAGTTGTAATATAACCGCAAATTGCAGAAACATTATTCATTGAGCCGGTTTTTGCCCAAACGTTTTTTTCTGCACGAGATTGCGTCATTCTACCACGTAGTGTACCCTGTGCTCCAGGTACAGCCAACGATGCAAGAAATGTTTCCTGTTTGTTAGAACGGTATATTGATGAGAGTAGCGTTACTTGATTCTGAGGAGAAATCAGGTTAAGTCGTGATAACCCCGAACCATCCACCACATTAATACTATTAGTCAGAATCCCCTGTCGTGCTGCATATTTCTTAATTTGCTCTAACCCAGTAGCAAACGAACCTATACCTGTCGTTTCCTTGCCAATTGTCTTTAACAACATTTCAGCACATAAATTATGACTGAATTTATTGACCACAGCAACTATTTCCGACAATGGCGGGGATGTATGTTCACAAATTGACTGCAAGCGTGCATAGGAAATTTTCATATTCCAATCGGCATAATCAAGTAATGCTCCCCTCACCTTTATTCCATGTTTTTCAAGAGTTTGCTTTAGCAAATTAAGGAAATAGAGTGATGGATTATCAATCGTTACAGATAATTTTGAACCTGAAATGCTCCCAACTCCCAATCCTTTTGCTTCAAACGGGATTTTCCCTCGAATTTCAATCGAATTAGTTCTTGTGTCACGATACGGAACTAGAAGTTCCTGCGAATCGGATGATGAAGTCAAAGCATTATTAATAATATGAACATATGTATTATCAGGCAACATCGAAATTCTGGATAATTCACCAACTGCCTGTGCAGGATTAACTTGAACATCTACCTTATTATCCGCAAACGACAGTGCATTGACTTGAGCAGAATACGGATACATTAAATCATCGAACGCCCATCCAGTAGCATAATAATTATCATCAAAATAACTGTCATCGGCTATAATATTACCTCGTATGGAGCGAATGCCGAATGAATCCAACTTCATTGCAAATTCTTCGAGAATATCAATAGGGTCAGGGTAAAAATACGAAGACATAGTCGGGTCGCCAACTCCCCTGATTATCATATTTCCAACAAATTCACCGTTCACCGGCGGTTCGCCGTCTAAGTAAATTTTAGTAGAATATCTGAAATCCTTACCAAGAATATCAAGAGCTGCTGCTGTCGTTAACGTTTTTAAGGTGGAAGCAGGAATATAGTTTTTGGTTTCGTTCTTTCGGTAAAAATACTCACCATTTTCTACAGCAAGGACTGCAATTCCAATATTTGCATTCGATAGCTCAGGCGCAGCAAGCAATGCATCTATATCCATTTGTAATTCACGTACAGGAGAATATCGAACCTGACGTTTCTCAACTTTTGATGAATCTGTCTGGGGTAGTTTTGGAGTGACGGGTGCTGTGTTCTTTACCTTCAACGAATCGGCAAAAGCAAGTCGTAATATTGAATGTTGGGTAGATGACGCAACACTTGTCAAAGAAAAAAATGCAGTGATTATACTTATTTGCAGTCTATTCATATTGTTTATTTAAAGCATTTTCGACAACAATTTTAGATTTTTCAATTCGCTCATCAGTGCAAAGCGATTTCACTACTTCTAACAACTCGATACATTCGACTCTTGATGCACCAACAGCAATTGCACCGCGAATATGTGAGTACAGTTGATTTTCCCAGCCCAAAGCAATAAGTGAAGCGGCAGTAATCAATTCACGCTTCTTTGGTGGTAGACCTTGTCGCGAAAGAGTTTTTCCATACCCTTCTATTATCATCCACTCATCTAATTCAGGGGAGATGCTTCCGAGACGGTTACGCATTTTATCATATACAGTTGTGTAAATATTCCTGCATAATTCTTCGCCGCGCTCGCGAAATCGCTCAACATCATATTTTTCAGTAATCACCGGTGTCAATTTATTTTTCGATACCTCATTATAAACAGCCAAACTTTCAATGGCTGCCGGAAAACCTGCAAATAAATAAATCTGTAATAGTGATTCGTAGAATTCTTGTTCACTGACAATATTTTGACTTAGCCCTACTTTAACAGCACCTTCTAATTCTTTCATTTCATTAATACATCCGGACGCAGCTGCATAGCATAATATAATCTCATTTGTGCTTAATTGCTTCCCTACTGTTAGTTTCTCAAAAAAATGAATATCACTCATTACCGTACCCTTCAAACAGCCACCCTAATTCTTGCAAAGCGCGACCTCTATGACTTATCAAATTTTTCTCTGAAGCCGACATTTCAGCAAACGAGAGTACATTTCCTGTAGGTTTGAAAATTGAATCATATCCAAAACCACCCGTACCTCGCTCGTCTTCAAGAATTTCACCGGAGCATATACCTTCTGCAAATAATGTCCGTACCCCGTCGTGAAAACAAATGACCGTTCTGAATTGCGCTTTACGATTTGAGCTTCCGGACAATTCAGAAAGTACCTTTGTTCTATTTAAAGAGTCATTTCCGTGTCCACCTGCATATCTGGCAGAATTTACACCGGGTAAATTACCTAATTCTTCAATCTCCAATCCGGTATCATCTGCAATTGAAGGAATACCTGTAGCAGCAAACAGCGCTATTGCTTTTAGATATGCGTTTTCTTCGAGTGTTATTCCTGTTTCCTCCACCTCAAGAGGTTCAGTAAGAATATCCGATGGTAGTAATACTTCGACTATTTCACCAAAAGCTGACGCCAGTATTGACTTCATTTCTGCAATTTTGTGCTTATTATTTGTGGCTAAAAGTATTTTCATGATTTTGTGGTATTTGTTCAATTCAAGTTACAACATTTTTAAAACAATCAAGAAAATATCGAGCATCTTTTTCAAACACATACCCCAAATGTCCAATTCGTATTGCCTTACCCGAAAAAAAATCTTGACCTCCGGCTACTATCACTCCATACTCGTCATGAAGTCGGTTGATAATACTTTGTGCTTTTTCTGAAGCAACGACTGTTAATGAATTTGACGGAAAGCGTGATAGTAAGGGCAAGCCCAATTCCTTTATTCCACTACGAATTATACTTCCTACCTGAGAATGTCGTTCAATGACACGTTCCAACCCTTCATTTCTGATTAACTCCAAAGCAATATCCAACCCCATCAAAATTCCAATTGCCGGAGTAAATACACCCAGATTTTTTTCTGCAGCTGTTCTTAGACGAAGTAAATTAAAGTAATAGCTTGTCGGTTTTCTGTGTTCCACTTCACGCCAAGCCCTTTCGCTCAATGCTACAAATCCCAATCCCGGTGGTGTCATCAGCGCTTTTTGCGATCCGCATATCAGCGCATCAATGCCCCATTCATCCATTTTACATTCCATAGCCCCCACACTCGATACTCCATCCACACAGATAAGTGCATTGCTTTCAGCACGAATAACTGTTGCAATATCTTTTACATTAGCAACTGTTCCGGTTGAAGTTTCTGAATGAACAATCCAAACTGCATTAATATCATTATGGAGTGCAAGTAGTTCCGACACATGATCTACCGATGGAGCATCCCCCCATTCAATATTTTCATTAATAACGGTTATTCCAAATAGTTCTAAAATATCACGCCATCGCTGCGCAAATCGTCCGTTATTTAAAACTAATACTTTATCACCGCATGAATGCAAGTTTGAAGCAACTGCCTCTGCTGCCCCTGTAGCTGAACAAGTGATAGGCAATACCATCTGCTGTGTACAAAACACATATTGTAAATTGTAACAGACTCTTTGCATCAATTGTCGGAATTCAGCACTTTTGTGGTACAAAAGCGGCATATTCATTGCTTTTTGCACTTCAGGGGGTAAGGGGGTTGGTCCCGGAGTAAACAGTCGAGCAGTCATAGAATTTCAGTATTCCCTTTACAACTTTATGTGATAAAGCTGTTTTAATTTCAATTTATATTGTTGTGATGGGTTGTACCATACATCCCTTTACAGTCAATTCGATATAATGCGGTTTCAAATGCTGAAATAAAACAATTAAGGTAATTATTTCACACGTTAGGTGACTGGATAAAATAATGTAATAATATAGTTTAGCTTGTTATTCTGAGTTCATAACAGACGTAAAGTCAGTTGCAAAATAATGCAATGACCTTTAAAATAAACAGTTGCCACCTGTCATTCTGAAGGAGTCCGCGACTGAAGAATCTCCGTTAGAACGTGAAATCTGCCAGACGGATATGCTTTCGGAGATGCCTCGCTACCGCTGCAAAGATATTTCTTACCTGTGCTCGTCATTCAGAGGGTTTCTTAGACCGATGAATCTCAGTTTAGGAAATTCTCCGGAAATTAAGAAACGTCCTTTTAAAAAAAGTTAAGTTCAGATGATAAAGAAATACATAATTCTCAAGATTCAATTAAACTGAGATTCTTCAGTCGCAGACTCCATCAGAATGACAGAAGGCAACTGTGCTATTTTTGATGTCTTACAGCCGGCTTTGGGCGGTTGTCACGAACTCAGAATGACGGACAAAACTATAGATGTCATCTACAGTCTTCGTCTGGACAATCTTATTCGTTCTATTTAATCATTACTCTTACTGACGGCAACAAACAATAGCCCATGATTTTATCACGGGCTATTCACTTCAATTTACTTATCGAACTATTTGTATTTCACGAGTAAAAGCCCCTGCTTCCGACTGTAGTCGTATAAAATATGTTCCGGACGGAAGAGATGTACCCATCGTAACCGAATATTCCCCTTGAGATTTCCATTCGTTTATCAATGTTTCAACTTCTTCACCGAGTAGAGATACAATACTTACACGAACATTACCTGATTTAACAATAGCAAACGATATAACAGACTCGTTAGTAACGGGGTTCGGAGTGCAGTCCAACCACATACCCGGCATAGCACCTTCCTCAACTCCTTCTAAACCGCGAGTTGTAAAGCCCCAAACCTCGCTCCACGAACTTGTACCCACAGTATTAGTAGCATTTACTCTCCAGAAATAACGAGTTTTTTGGGCGAGACCACTAAACGTTGCTGATGTACCGATTATACCCGCCTGATCAACAACAGTTGATATAAATGAGCTGTCTGAAGACAGTTGAACCCTGTATGTTTCTGCTCCGGGAACATTATTCCAAACTAAATCTCTGCTTTGTAATACTTGCGTAGAGTCTTTTGCAGGTGATAGTAACGTCGGTATTTCCGGTTTTTGCGGATTTTTTATCGTTGTAAAATTCCATACCTCACTCCATGAACTTGTTCCAACGATATTCGATGCAGCAACTCGCCAATAGTATTTTGTTGTCTCACTCAGTCCAACATATTTACAATATGGTGTAGGTAAAACTGTATCTTTAACTTTTGTAGAAAAATCAGATTCTGTTGAAATTTGAATACGATACGTTGATGCAACTGCTGAACCATTCCAAAATACATACCGAGTCGTTGGTACTCCTGTTGTATCGTTAGCAGGTGATATCAGTATCGGTGCAGTTGGTACGACGGGTTGTGCTCCCGTTGCTACCCTTATTCCGTTACCGTAGCTTGTTACCCATACTTCGTTAGGTTTGTATGGATTGAAGAAGATTCGTTCCGGCTCTCGAAAAGGGTAATCGAATACTTCAGTGAAAACAGGAGTATTGTCGCTGAGATTACTTGTGTACCATAGTCCGTCCGATTCAGTAGCTACATACATTTCATCCGGAACAAGCGGATTTACTGTACATGAATTGACGCGGTCTAATTTAGCGATTCGAGCCCACGATACACCCCTGTCTTTTGTTCTGTAAAGACCTCCTTCACCTCTTTTTGAACCATCAGAGCTATATCCGGTATATGCACAGGCATACCATGTATTTTGGGTAGCGTCTTGCGGGTCAATTATCAAATCTTTTGTCCAAAATTTCATTTCAGTGTCGGTTCTGTCTTGCCAAGTTATACCATTATCATTAGAAATAAATACCCCTGAACTCTCAGTGAATTTAAGGAGAGTGTCGGATTGTCTGGCAGAATATGAGCATACAAGCGAGCCATCCCGTAGCACTTGGATAGAAAGAGCGTGACCTTCTGTTCTCGGGGGTGCAGCCAGGCGCGACCACGATGAAGCTGATCCTTTATCAATATCATTTGAAACATATATCCCTCCAAATGCACTACTTACTACGCTTGCATACATCCGGTTAGGGTTATTAGGGTCGGCAGCCAGCCAAATAACGGGTCTTAAAAAGTTATGCAGAACCGACCACGTTTTACCACCATCAGCCGATGAAAGTACCTGACCATTCAATTTTTCGAGTTTATCATCTGTAAGAACAGTTGGTTTATAAATATCATTAACAGTTGTCACTGCTGCATACATTTTCGATGAAGTCGGGTGTTTGAGGGTATAGTAAACACTACTTCCATACGAACTCAGTCCGTTAAATGCCCAAGATTTTCCTGCATCTGTACTGGTAATAGAATTGAGCCCTGATAACCCGGCTATAATCCTCATACTGTCCGCCCATGCGAGATTCCAGCATTTAGTATTATCCAAACCAACACCACGATAGCTTTTCTTGGTTGGAGTAGCTGACCCTGCCGGATTTTGATTGGTAACATTAACATATCCTTGCCTCCATGCAGACCCGCTATTTGCTGAAAAGTACATTCCGTTGAGGTCAGTTATTGCAAGTTTTGAATTATCTGTCCTGCATACATCAAGTCCTGTTGCATATCCGCTGAGAATCCAATCTTGATCACCGGACTGCCCTTGCCAACCGGTTGCAATGTTTGAATTGTTTGTTGTGTTAAATATCTTTGACCACGTTCCCCCACCGTTTGTAGTTTTATAGGCAATTGGTACTCCTGCTTCGCTTCCACCTGCCAGATAAGCGATGTTTATATTATCAGGGACAGTTACTACATAAAACGGAAAATCAGCCAGAGATATACCTGAGATTTTATACAACCAATTCGCCTGTCCTACATCCAATGTATATACACCTAGAAAATTAGGATATTCATCACCGATAATACCGGGGTAAATACTTAAATCACTTAATGTAGTACAATAGAAGCGAGTGGTAGCTCCAACTTTAGCTCCAGTAAAAGAAACCATTGCTTCGCCTGATGCAATCCCACCTATTGGAAGCAAGCTAAAGGCACTCCCGCTATTCGATGAATAAACAATGCCTAGATTCGTACCGATGTAAATATTTGCACCATCAAAAAAAGCACCAGCAACGTGACACGGCGGACTAATAGGACCACCATATTTAAGTGCAAATGTTTGCCCACCGTTCGTAGAGAAATATATTGAAGAATAGCCGGCAATAATAATATTTGCAGGGTTATTGTAGTCAGCAATTAATGTATATACTTCTCCGTCGGTCGGGTCAAATTCTAGCGGTTCCCATGTAGTCCCACCATTGGTAGATTTACTCGGAACTGTAAGAAAATCATATAAATTGTTTAAAGAATACAAAGTATCAGGGTCTTTTGTATACTGAATTTTACCTGTAAAACTTCCTCCTTGTAGCATTCGGAAGTCCACAGTATTCCATGAATCACCTAGATTTGTAGTGTGAAATACGCTGCTGATATCCGCAGATACATACACTTCATTTACATTACTCGGATTGATAGAAGGATTCGACAGTGCACCACCGGCACCAATTCCTGTAGATAGCCACTGTGTTGGTTGTGCTGATACTCTGGCTGCTGAGATTATAGTGAGTAAGAGCAGGACTGAGAAAAGATATTTCATCTGTACTCCTTATGAGTGAATAATACAAGTTTTATAAAAACTATGTTCAAAATTACATCAAGAAAACTAAATAACAAACCTATGTTGCAAATACTTCAAGAGGAAGTAACACTTACCTCTTAAATTCAAATAATTGAAAGAATAAAATCTGAGGTATTGATTAGCCAAAATACAAAATCAGGGCGTATTCAATACGCCCTGATTCACTAGATCTTAATTTGCATTTTTTTTACTTTACTTAGCAGACGTCATCATCTTGCATTGCCGGAATGTGCCTTTATCATTCACAACTTCAATTTGGTATACATAGCTGCTGCTTGCAAGTCCCATTTCTTTCAAATCGAGCTTGATTAATTGGTCACCGATACTCATTCCATTCTTTGTAAAAGCAGCAACTTTTTTACCTGACAAGTCCCAAACTTCGACGGTAACATCCGATGGGTGAATGAGTGTAATCGGTATTGTCGTTTCGTTATCGTATGGATTTGGAAAGTTTTGACCAAGTGTAAATTGTTTTGCAGTTTCACTTTCTTCATGCCCAACACCGAGAGTGCCTGTTCCTTGAACAGTAACCTCTAAATATGAATTGTATCCGCCTGTTTCAGTATTTGGAGTAAAGGTTGCGAGTTGATATTCATATCCGTCTGAGAAGATATTATCACTTGAAGGGTTTAGCGGGTCAGCACCTTTAGTGTACAGAGTAGGATTATTTGTATATATACTATTTTTGGTCGGTATATCAAATGTAAGTTGTGATATAGCCGCATACGATGAGCTTACATATACTTGGAAATGAATATGACAAGTTCTGCCATTATACCATCCGGGTAAAATTGTAATGAACTCCACCTCACCGTTTGCATCGGTCATTTGATAACCACGACAATAGGTTAGCCCTGCTTGCCCTTGGTTATTAGTTTGGCTGTAACCGGAATACAAACCGTCTTTATCACAATGCCAGATATTAACCCTAAGGTTTTGCATTGGTTCACAATTATTTGCACCGATGACTTTTAATTTGAGGTTTAACTGAACTCCGGTTTTGGTCTCACGAACATCTTTCCGAAAGAAAGTAGAGTTTGCTGTTAAATCCAATGGAAATGGTCCTGCAGTTTCGCTTGGTATAAGCACACAACTTGCAGTTGTTTTTGAGGTTGTTATACTGCCTTCGGCAAATACTTTGCCTAACGGGAGTAATGAAGCTGTTCCTACAAGTCCCGAAAGTTTAATGAAATTTCTTCTGTTGTTTTTCATAATAATTTGATATAATAGTTGTAAAAACTTATCTGTTATAGATAACTTAATTTTCTCTACACCATAAACCGATGTTGAGATTTTTGTTACCTACCAACTCATAACTCAACAAATTATCAATGAAAGCAAGATGTAAGAAAAAACACCCAATCAAATATTACCGGGCATTCAAGTACTGAGACAGATTAATTTTAATTTTATATTTCCTGTCATTCTGAACGTTAGTGAAGAATC